>JAZRUZ010000001.1:0-7655 GCA_045598895.1 Candidatus Onthoplasma sp.
CACAAAATATATTATATTAAAACTAAAGAATATTTATTTCATATAGATTATATAAATAAATTTTTCGAACAAAATAAAAATACTAATTTTAGAATAAAATAAATTTATAAATCATTAAATTTTGTATTTAACAGAACAAAAAACTCTATCATTAATTAGATAGAGTTTATTTTTATTCTTTATCTTTTCCACAGCAGTTCTTATATTTTTTTCCACTACCACAAGGACAAAGATCATTTCTACCAATGTGATTGTCGTTTCTTGCTGACTTCTTTTCCTCTGTCTTATTAGCACTACCTAAAGCGATAGGACCTTTTGGCATAGAAGGAACTACGTTGATTTGAATTTTTGTTCTAAATAGTGATGAAGCTGTGTACTCACGAATTTCACTAATCATATTATCGAACATATCAAAACCTTGGTTCTTATATGCAACAACCGGATCTTTTTGTCCGTAAGACAAAACTCCAATTTCTTTGCGAAGTACGTCCATTGCGTCAATATGATCAATCCAGAACTTATCAACAACACGAAGTAAGTTGTTTCTCTCAACAATAGAGAAATCAAGACCAAATTTCTTAACTTCTTCAATCTTTTTGTCATAAATTTCAATAAGTTTATCGTAAATAGCAAGACTTACATCATTTACATCTTTGTCTTCAATAAACTCTTTAGTAACCATATTAGTACCTTTGTCGAGAAGTTTGTCTTCAAGAGCAGAGTTCAAAGGCTCTAAATCCCACTCATAACTAGGTTTAGTTTGATCAAGGTAAGTAGAACACAATTCGAACACATACTCTTTAATCATGTCTAGAATTTGTGGGTGAATATCAACACCATCAAGGACCTTATCTCTTTCTGCGTAGATGATTTGACGTTGTTTATTTAAAACATCATCATATTCAAGCACATTCTTTCTAATGCTAAAGTTCATTGCTTCGACTTTCTTTTGAGCAGATTCAAAGAAACGAGTTAATATTCTAGATTGAAGAGGCATATCTTCGTTTCCACGGAACGCAATAGAAAACCAATTCTTCATTCTGTCTTCACCGAAACGTTGTGGTAAATCGTCTTCAAGAGAAATGAAGAAGATACTTGATCCTGGATCGCCTTGACGTCCAGCACGACCACGCAACTGATTATCAATACGACGAGATTCGTGTCTTTCAGTACCTAAAATATGAAGTCCACCAAGTTCAATAACTTTCTTCTTTTCTTCATCAGTAACAATTTTAAATTCGTTAAGGTAACTCAAGAATTTATCTTTAACTGTCTGTTCTTCTTCGGTTAAACTTGAATTATAAGTTGTGATTTTTTCAATAATGGCAGGATCAACATTTTCATTTAACAAACGTTGTTTAGCCATAAATTCAGGGTTTCCACCTAGCAAAATATCTGTTCCACGACCTGCCATGTTTGTAGCAATTGTAACCTGTCCAACACGACCTGATTGCGCTACAATTTGACTTTCCAATTCGTGATTTTTAGCATTAAGTAGATTATGTGGAATACCTAATTTTTTAATTTCTTTACTTATTCTTTCACTTTTTTCAACTGACGCTGTACCGACTAGAATTGGTTGACCTTTCTCATATTTATCTTTAATTTCCTCTACGATTGCTTTATATTTTGCATCTTCTGTAAAGAAAATCATATCTTGTTCGTCTATTCTTTGTACAGGCTTATTTGTAGGTATTGTTACAACGTCGAGATTGTAAATTTTATTAAATTCACTTTCTTCTGTCTTTGCAGTACCTGTCATTCCACTAAGTTTTGAATAAAGTTTGAAATAATTTTGAAGAGTAATTGTTGCTAAAGTCTTATTCTCATCTTTAATCTCAACGTGCTCTTTTGCTTCAATGGCTTGATGAAGTCCGTCACTGTAACGACGACCTTGCATAACACGACCAGTGAATTCATCAACGATTAAAATTTCATTGTCTTTGATGATGTAATTAATATCTTTATCCATTAAGAAATTAGCTCGCATTGCATTATTAATATGGTGGTTAATTTCAAGGTTTGCAACATCTGCTAGGTTATCTAGTTTGAAATATTGTTCAGCCTTGCTTACACCTGTTTCAGTAAGTCTAATTTGTTTATGTTTTATATCAATATCAATATCATTTTCTTTACTTAATCTCTTAACAAAGTTGTCAGCAATTTGGTATAGTTCGCTTATTTTCCCACCAACACCAGAAATAATCAAAGGTGTACGTGCTTCATCGATAAGGATTGAATCCACTTCGTCGACTATACAGAAATTGTGTCCACGTTGGACTTTATATTTATTCTCAACCTGCATATTGTCGCGAAGATAGTCAAAACCAAATTCATTGTTTGTTCCATAGGTAATGTCGCAAAGATATGCTTGTTTCTTTTGTTCTGCAGTTTGACCTGACAATGTACAACCGATAGTAAGGCCTAAAAATTTGTACAACTTACCCATTTGCTCGGCTTGTGAAGTCGCCAAGTATTCGTTGACGGTAATAACGTGCACGTTTTTGCCACTCAGAGCATTTAAATAAACAGCAGTTGTAGCAGTTAAAGTTTTACCTTCACCGGTACGCATTTCAGCAATACGACCTTGGTGCAAAACCACACCACCGATAAGTTGAACGTGGAAATGTCTTTGATGAAGCACTCTTGTACTAGCCTCTCTAACTACAGCGAAAGCGTCTGGCAAAATGTCATCCATGGTTTCGCCTTTATTCAAGCGATCACGTAAAATGCTAGTTTGATTTTGAAGTTCGTCATCGGTCATGCGTGCATAATCTTCAGCCTTATCTTCAATGATTTTTACAACTTTTTCAATTTTATTTAAACTTCTAGTATTGTCGCTAGCAAACAAATAAGAAAATAATCCCATAATCTAGTTTCCTTTTATAAGTTAATCGAATAAATTATAACAAAAAAACAACTTTTTGTCTAGTGATTAACTAGTCTAAAGTTGTTGATTTTTGCTGAATTTATTTAGCATCAAAAAGCGTTTTACCTTCTTCAATTTCAACAAGAAGAGGAACTTTCAACGAAATTACATTTTCCATAGATTGTTTTAATATTTTCTTAACCTTTTCACTCTCATTTGGATAACAATCTATTACTAATTCGTCGTGAATTTGAAGAATAAATTTACTTTTTAAATTTTGTTTACACATCTCATCATTAACCTTAATCATAGCCATTTTTATAATGTCACTCGCACTACCCTGAAGAGGCATATTTTTTGCGACCCTCTCAGCAAATCCACGCACTACATGATTTTGAGAATTTATGTCAGGAATATGACGAATTCTACCCATAATTGTTTCGGCATAGCCATTTTTTCTTGCCTTTTCAATACAGTTTTCACCATAAGTTTTTACACTTGGATAAATTTCAAAATACTTATTTATAAATTCACCAGCCTCTTTAGGCGAACACTCAATATTTTGACTTAAACCATAAGCACTGATACCATAAATAATACCGAAATTAACCGATTTGGCAACACGTCGCATCGACTTATCTACCTCACTAATAGATACATTGAAAATTTTGCTTGCAGTTGCCGAGTGAATATCTTTGCCACTCAAATAGTCGCTAATCATATTCTCGTCACCACTGAAATTAGCCATCAGTCTCAACTCAATTTGATTGTAATCTGCACTAATAATGCTACCATTTTCAAAACGAGAAACAAACATCTTTCGAAGATTTCTACCTTCATCATCTCGAATAGGTAAATTTTGTAAATTAGGTTCCCTACTTGACAATCTTCCGGTAGAAGTTGTCCTTTGCATAAAGGTCGTGTGAATTTTTCCGTCATTTGAAATGTAGTTCATCATACCATCAAGATAAGTTGAAATAAGTTTAGATATTTTTCTATAGCGTAAGATTTCGTCCACAATTTCATGCTTTTGTCTGATAGCGTTTAGCACATCTACCGAAGTTCCTTTTTTGCCCTTATATTCAATTTTTAAAGTATCAAACAAAATGCCTTGTAGTTGCTTTGGACTGTTGATATTAAACTCAACTCCAGCAAGAGAATAAATTTTTTTGGTAAGTTCATTTAACTCTTTATGATAACTTTCGCTCAAAGATAAAATTTGACTTTTATCCACGCTAAAGCCATTCTTCTCCATTTGAAACAGAACTTCAACTAAAGGCAACTCAATCTTTTCAAATAAGTCTAATTGTTTTGTTTGATTTAATTTGTCTAAATAAATTTCCTTTAAAGTATATAGAGCACTAGCCAATGCAACTGTGTCAATATTGTTTAATTTAAGTGCATATTGTAAACTAATTTCAGCATCTGTTTCGTTAGCGATATAAATTGCTAATGACACATCAAAATATGAATTAAATAAAATTTCATAATCATCTAAAGTATGTTTCAAAGCCTTTATATCAAAACCTATAACTTTACTAGAATTAAATAATTTACGCAATTTTTCAATATTGTCATTAAAGAGATTTCCACTAAAATACAAGACATATTCCACATTATTCTTACTTAAATGCAAACTCATTTCATCAGTGAGACAAGCAAATTCGTCACCTAAAAATTCGATCATTTCATCAAGTTCATCATTAGTTGACAACTCTATAATATTTGCCTTTATTTCGTTTTTAACTGTTTTACTTTCATGATTTCCATTAAACAACTCTTCTCTTTTTAAAAGTGACTTAAAATCAAGTTCTGTAAATATCTCTTTTACTTCACTGTTTAATGGTAAAGTAAATTCAAAATCACTTAAATCATAATCTAAATCAACGTCAAGTTTAATTGTGGCAAGTTTTTTTGAAAGATAAGCCATGTCTTTATTTTCTATAAGTTTGGTTTTAGTGCTTCCCGTTATCTCTTCAATATGCGTATAAATATTGTCAAGATCTTTATATTGTTCGATAAGTTTCATAGCACCAACTTTTCCAATTCCATTAACACCAGGAATATTGTCCGAACTATCACCCATAATGGACTTTAATTCAATAATTTGATAAGGTTCAACCGAAAATTCAGCCTTCAAAACCTCAGGCGTAACTTTTAGAATATCGTTTAGACCTTTTCTATTTAGCCAAACGGTAGTCTTTTCATTAATAAGTTGCAATAAGTCTTTATCACCACTTAACAACATAAATTCAGCGTCATACTTTCTAGATAAACTACCAATTATATCATCAGCCTCTATTTCAGGTATCTCAATGACCTTCACTCCCATCGTTTTTAAAATAGATTTGAGGTCATTAAGTTGACTAAACAACTCTTCAGGCATATGGTCACGCTTTCCCTTATATTCAGCATACATATCATGACGAAATGTGTGTTTTCCAGCGTCAAATACACAAGCAAAATATTTAGGCTTTTCGCTTGTAATAACACTTAATATGCTATTTAAAAATCCATATATAGCATTACAAAGTTTACCAGACAAAGATTTCAAAGGTGGCAAACCATAAAATGCTCTGTTTATTAAACTATTTCCGTCTACTATTAAAAACTTTTCCATATAAACATTATACCATAATTTAACTATATTGTAAATTATCTCTAATAACTTATATCTTAAACTTCATTTTTAAAATATCTCTTCTTTAAGGTCAAAAAACAAAATATTGAACCACTTGAAATAAAAATAAGAGTAAAATAAATACTCAAAAAACCTTGCAAAATTTTAAATATTGTGCTATATTTAATTTGTTGTTATCCCGAAGTGGCGAAATGGCAGACGCTCGTCACAATCGGCGCTAAATTACAATTAATCATTTTTAATGATTAATTAACCTGTTGCTAGATTGTTCCTCTTCTCACTTTAAATAGTTTAAAGTGAGACATTGGTAGTCTTGTGCTGGTTTACTATTATATTAACAAAAATATAAATATCCATGTCTTAATATCCCGAAGTGGCGAAATGGCAGACGCACAAGACTCAAAATCTTGCGTGAGCAATCACATGTCGGTTCGACCCCGACCTTCGGGACCAGTTTGTTCAATAGTTGTCGCGTATACTACAACTATTTTTTATTCTTTAGTTTCCGTTTTTTAGGTCGGCACAAGGTGCCCTCCTTGTCGGAGCCAGACCGAGCTAAAGCTCTCCCGGCGTTACGCTAAAACAACATAAAAATGTTGTTTTTTAACGCTACACCCCTTCGGGACCACGAGAAAACACAAGTTTTGGGACTTGTGTAATTTACTCAAAAACACAATCGTCCGTTTTCACTTGGTTTTCTCTTTTCATTAAGGGGCAAACTTCCTTTTCCCCTTAATATTCTCCTTTGATTTTGTGTTTCTTTTTTGCACAAGTTTTAGGACTTGTGTATTATATCGTTTTATTTTTGATAAAGACATAAAAAAACTCGCTAAATGCGAGTTTTTTAAATGGGTTTTGATTCTAATTTTTATAATTTAGAATAAGCATCTGCAGCTCTTGCGCCATCAGATCCAGTAAAATCACCTTCATATTGAATTGAACTAAAGTTAAGTGATATTGAAATTCCAACTCCCATGATGCTTCCTTCATATCCTGGATAAGTAGGCTCATCTTCATCTGAATCGTCTACAACTATATTGTGTTCTTCAGCGAAATCACCAATTGTCTCTGCTACTTCTGAATCAATTGCTGAGTTAAATGTTGCAGTGAAAGAAAATTTGTCTATATTTTCACTTTCGCTAGAAACTCCATCAACAATTAAATAATAAACACCATCATAGCCTGGAAGAGCCTGCCATGTTGTCTCTTGACCTTCAACCAAATCAATTAATACAACTGGTTTATAACGATTTGTTTGAGCACCTGTGTCTACTAAAATTTTAATAGGTGTATCTTCTCCATCTTCTTCAATTGCAGGTTCAAATAATGTAGTAGTAAGGTCTACAAACACATAAGTCTTTACATCAGAATAGTTAACTAATGTAATCTCTGGAGCAGTAGCAAATAATTTAGCTCCAGGAACAATATCTCCACTTGAGCCAAATGATAAACTCGCACCAGCTGATGACAATTTTACTGTACCTGTAGTAACAGAATCTGTACTATCTACACCATTAGCCACAGCTGTGAAGTATGCAAATGAACCTGAGAAAGCGAGTAAAGCAACCATTGCGATAGCCATAATAATGACAGCAAAAGTTGATTTAGACATTTTCTTTGATTTTAATTTTGTCATAATTTTCCCCTTTTATTTTAGTGTCAATTAAGACACTTTTATCTTTGATCGAGTGTTAACGTCTCAATCTGTAAATTAGATATTTATACTCTATCTAACGAGTGTGATTTCCCCTAATGCTTTCATGGTGGAGAGAGCCACCTAAATGCACCCCTAAGTGAAATCGAAATGTTTGCTAGGCAAACATATTTGCAAATATGTTTCGATTAGTAACCTAACCAAAATTTTACTCTAATGAGTATCGCTAAAATATTTAGCGTGCCGTGAATTTCTTCACAAAATTTGCAAAAGCCTACATCGACTTCGACTTTCAACAAAATTATTTTATAATTAAAAAAAACTAAAGTCAAACAAAATTCGACAAAATTATAATAAATTTAAAAAAATTAGCAATTGATTTATTTTTAGATTGCTAATTTAATAATTATTTTTTATTTATGTTAAATTTATTGTAGTTTAAACTATTAATGCTATAAAATTATTTGCTTATAAGTATTTTAAATTTTATT
>JAZRUZ010000002.1:0-4579 GCA_045598895.1 Candidatus Onthoplasma sp.
ATCATAATTATCCTTTAAAAATATATTTCTTAATGATTTATATTTAAAATTAAAAAATTAAAGTATAAAAAATATTAAGCAAGTAAATGCTTAATATTTTTCTTTTCGCTGTGTCTATATAGGACTATTTTCTTGCCGATAGTTGTTACAACTTCTGCACCTAGTTTTACAGCAATCTCGGCAAGTTCAAATTCGTTTAATTTAGATGCAGTGTCAAGTAAACTAATTTTTGTTAATTCGTGATTAAATAAGTCTTCATCTATTTGATTTAGTACATTTTCTGTAAAGCCATCTTTTCCGACAATTATATTTGCTTTGACGTTCATAGCAAGACTTCTTAATTTTATTCTTTGTTTTTTATCTATCATAATTATCCTTTAAAAATATATTTCATATTGAAGTGAGCCAAAGACAACTGTGTCGCCATCTACAACTCCTGCTTGTTTTAATTTATCCATAATTCCGTCTTTTTGAAGACGAAGTTGGAAGTAGGCGAGAGATTGAGTATCGTTAAATACAATTCCACGTTGTAGGTTTTCAAGATATCCACCACTTAATTCGAAAACATGTGGTGCTATTTCTTTAATTTCAACCGAGGTTGTGTCCTTCTTTTCAAGTTCGGTTTGTTCTACCGGAATAGGCTCTGACTTTGGTAGAGTTTTTAGTTTGTTGTAAATTGTTTTAACTAATTCATCAACATTTTTTCTAGTGATTGAACTAATTGGAACGATAGTTACATCATCTTTTATTTTTGAACGGAAGTAGTTGATTTTTTCATCTACATTTTCAATTAAATCTAACTTTGTAAATACTACGATTTGTGGTCTATTAGCAAGGCTTTCATTATATTTTTTTAATTCTTTATTGATTGTTATATAATCTTCAACAATATCGTTTCCATAGTAACCGGAAGCGTCAATAACGTGAACCACAAGTCTAGTTCGCTCAATGTGTGCCAAGAATTCATGACCAAGTCCGGCACCTTCACTAGCGCCGTCAATAAGACCTGGAATATCTGCCACAACAAACGCGTCATCATGGAATTTAACAACGCCAAGATTTGGAGTGAGAGTAGTAAATTCGTAGTCGGCAATCTTTGGTTTTGCGTTAGAAATTACACTAAGTAGTGTAGATTTACCAACATTTGGCTTACCAACTAGAGCAACATCGGCAATGGTTTTTAACTCGAGATTGACTTTATATGACTTTGTGGTTTCACCAAGTTGACTAAATCTAGGTGATTGTCTAGTAGGGGATTTGAAGAAATTGTTACCTTTTCCACCACGTCCACCTTTCAAAGCGCAGTAAGTGAAGCCATCTTCATACATGTCGGCAAGAACTTGTTTTGTTTCAGCATCTTTAATTACTGTACCTAAAGGTACTTTAATGTAGACGTCTTGACCATTTTTACCATTTTGAAGTTTTCCGCCACCAGAAGAACCGTTTTCTGCCTCAAATTTTTTTGTGTATTGGAAGTCTAGAAGGGTATTTTTCTCTTTATCGGCAACAAAAATGATTGATCCTCCATGACCTCCGTCACCACCATCTGGACCACCTTTCTCAACAAATTTTTCTCTGTGGAAACTAACTTTTCCATTTCCACCGTTTCCTGATTTTATAGATATTGTTACCTTATCTAAATTCATTTTTTCTTCCTTTTAAATTCGCAAATTTTATTTAATTTACAATTGTCACATTTTGGATTAATTGCCCTGCATTTTTCTCTTCCGAACCAGATTGTTTGATGATGAAATTTTGTTCGTTTGTTTTTTGGTACTACTTTAAGTAAACTATTTTCACACTCTAGGGGAGTGGAATTTTCATTTGCTAAGCCTAAACGTTTACTTACTCTATGAACATGAGTGTCAACAGCGATAGTTTGTCCCGAGAATGCGACACCGATTACAACGTTTGCAGTTTTTCTTCCAACTCCACGTAGACTTGTTAATTCGTCCATTGTAGACGGAACAACTCCGTTAAACTTTTCGATTAAATCTTTACTTAAACATATTATTGCCTTAGATTTTGAATTGTAAAAGCCACAAGGATGAATAATTTCTTTAACTCTTTCTTCGCCTAGGTTAAGCATTTTCTCTGGAGTGGGAGCAAGGCGAAACAACTCTTTTGTAACAATATTAACACGTTTGTCCGTGCATTGTGCTGATAAAACTACTGCAACTAAGAGTTCGTATGGCGAACTAAATTCTAGCGCACATTTGGGATTTGGATATAGAGAGTCGAAATATGTAATTATTTCATCAATTTTTTCCATAGCTCTATCTTAACAAAAATTGTAACAATAGTCAATGTAAATTTAGAAAATTTACATAAGTCTTGTGGTTTTTTCGCCTGCTAAAAATACTCCAATAAATCCTGGAATATTACTTTGTTGAATTAAAGATTTTACTATGTTGAAATATTTAAAACTTGTTTCAACACTTTGACTGCAACTAATAGATATAGATTTTGGAGTGTTTACGATAGTGTTTGGAATATTGTATTGTCTTAAAATTCTTGAAAAGGCAATAACGCTATTGCGACTTTTAAAAGCGATTAAAATATTCATAATTACCTCTAAAACATATTATTTAAAAACAAAAAAAAGGTTCAAATTAAACACACAAAATTTAAACTTTTTCATATCGTGTAGTATGATATATTTTGATAATGCGGCAACAAGTTTAATTAAACCTAACACCCTCAAAAAGAAATTAGTATATGCTATAAATAGTCTAACAGCAAATCCTGGCAGAAGTGGACATAAGTTGTCTTTTAAAGTGGCAGAAGAAATTTTTGATGCTAGAGAAAACTTAAAGAAAATGTTTAACGCAAATGACTATGATGTGATATTTACAAAAAATTGTACAGAGGCGCTAAACCTTGCTATTTTTGGTTTACTAAATTCAGGAGATCATGTCATAACTTCTATGTACGAACATAATTCAGTTCTTCGTCCACTTGAAGTTTTGAAAGCGAGAAATGTTGAAGTTGAAGTTTTAAATTGTGATTTGTGTGTATTCGAAAAAGAATTGGAACATCGAATTAAAGACAATACAAGACTTGTTATTCTAACAGGTTGCTCAAATGTTACAGGTGAAACATCAAATATAGATAAAGTAGTCGAAGTGTGTAAAACACACAATATAATGTGTCTAATTGATGGGGCACAACTTTGTGGGCATAAAGTTATTGATTTAGAAAAAACACCTGTAGATATGCTTGCGTTTGCTGGACACAAAGGACTTATGTCTATCACAGGAGTTGGTGGTTTACTTGTAAAAAAAGGAACAAATCTACGTCCACTTCTATATGGTGGAACAGGAACTAATAGCGCCGAATTAATTCAACCTCTAGATATACCTGAAGGCTATGAAAGTGGGACTTTGCCTTCCATTCCAATTATTACCTTAAACGAAAGTGTAAAATTTTTGTTAAATAACAAGTTAGATATTTACGCAAAAGAAAAGGATTTATCTAATTATTTATATAAAAATCTATACAAATTAGAATTTATCGAGTTGTATTCAAACGAAAAATCTTTAAATGTTTTCGCGTTTAATGTTGATGGTATTGATGCTATGGAAGTTGCAAACATCTTAAATGAAAAATACAACATTTGTGTTCGTTCTGGACTTCATTGTGCGCCACTAATTCATAAAAAATTAGGAACATTTAATCGTGGTGCAGTTAGAGTTTCTATCGACTTTAATAACTCTTATCAAGAAATAGATTATTTAATTAAAGCATTAGAACAAATTTATTACCAATCGATTAAAGATGAAAGTCTACACACAAGACTAAACACGATTAAAAGTGTTCCAAAAATTAAATAATAAAAGTGATAGGGCAAAACCAAACTGCTAAATAGCAAAATTAGAGCGCAGAAAAAATATGATTTTGCTTTTTCTTTTTGGAACAATTTTTTTAATAATTTTTTGAAATCGAATTTCTTTTTAGGAACGTTAAGAAAAGAATAATTAATGTTTATATTATTTGACTGAAAAATCTCGTACAACTTAAATTTATCAATAATTTCTATATCTAAATTTATAATAAATTTCAAATCGCAATTTGCTTTATTTTTTGTGATTATTTTTATTTTGTCAAATTTTAAAAAATCTATTGAAGATAAAATTTTTTCAACTTTTTCTCTATCTAAATTTTCATCATATAAACAAAGTAAATATGCTTCTTTAAATCCATTGTTGTAGGATTCTATTAGGTTGTCTTTAATTTCGATAGTGTCGGCCAAAAGTGATTTTTTAATTATTTCAATTTGTTCATTTTTATTCAATAACTTGAATGCAGTAAAAGTTTTTTCAATAGTTTCTAATTCTTTTACATTTTGATTTTTTTTGGTCATTTTTCTCTCGTAAAAAAAGAATAATAAGTAACTTGCAACAATAGACAAAATGCTAGAAAAAATAAAACTAATCCACAAGTTTCTTAAATAAAAATTTATCCATGAATAGATTAGTAGAAATAAACAAGTGGTTACAAAAATTTTGTCTATTAAATTTATTATTTTAAATCTTGACATACTAAATTGTTGGCAAATTTAAAGTTTCTAAACAAAAAT
>JAZRUZ010000003.1:0-20062 GCA_045598895.1 Candidatus Onthoplasma sp.
TCTTAAGTTCAGGACCAACAACGATAACTGAACGACCAGAATAGTCAACACGATTTCCAAGCAAGTTTTGACGGAAACGGCCGTGTTTACCTTTCAAAGATGCTGTTAAAGATTTTAAATCTCTTTGACGGCTACCTTGAACGGCTCTGCCACGTTTTCCGTTATCAAACAAAGCGTCAACCGCTTCTTGAAGCATACGTTTTTCGTTTCTAACAATGATTTCAGGAGCACCTAACTCCATCAATTTTTTCAAACGGTTATTACGGTTAATAACACGTCTATACAAATCGTTCAAATCAGATGCTGCAAACTTTCCGCCATCAATTTGAACAAGAGGTCTTAAATCTGGTGGAATGACAGGAATAACATCCATAATCATCCAACTTGGTTTGTTTCCACTCTTGATGAAAGCTTCAATAACTTCCAACTTCTTTGTGGCTTTGAGTTTCTTTTGACCTTTGCTGTTGTGCATGAGTTCAGTGAGTTCTTCACGTTCTTTTTCAAGGTCAACATCATTCAATAATTCCTTAATTGCCTCAGCACCCATTCCGGCACGGAAACCATTAGGACCATATTTTTCAATTGCTTCGCGATATTCTCTATCACGAATAACTTGTTTATAAGTAAATTCAGTGTTCTTTGGATCAAGAACAACATAACTTACATAATACAAAACTTCATCCAAAAGTTTTGGTGACATATCGAGAGTGATACCGATTCTAGAAGGAACACCTTTGAAGAACCAAATATGACTTACTGGGCAAGCAAGTTCGATGTGGCCCATACGTTCACGTCTAACTTTTGAACGTGTGACTTCAACACCACACTTGTCGCACACAACTCCTTTATATCTAACTCTTTTATATTTTCCGCAATGACATTCCCAGTCTTTTTTAGGTCCAAATATACGTTCACAGAAAAGTCCGTCTTTTTCAGGCTTTTGTGTACGATAGTTGATAGTCTCAGGTTTAGTAACCTCACCATGTGACCAAGATCTAATCATCTCGGGACTAGCGATACCAATACGTATTGAGTCAAAATTGTTTAATTCAAACATTCTTTTTTTCTCCTAAATTTTATGTTTTTTAAGTCGTCAATAAATTTTATTCATCTAAATCGTCGAACAACTCACTTTCATCGAAAGCAGTAGTATTGACGTCATTTTCGAATTCCTTTTGAATATCGTCAAATTCAAGAGCGACATCTTCAAGAGCTTGTTTATTGACAGGCTCAACTGCGCTAACTTCCTCGCCTTCTTCACTAACTTCATTAATAGTAAGTTCGTGATTATCAGCAGTAAGTATTTTAACATCAAGTCCAAGACCTTGCATTTCCTTAACCAAAACTTTAAATGATTCAGGCATACCTGGTTCTGGAATTGGCTCGCCTTTTACAATTGCTTCATAAGTCTTAATACGTCCTTCAACGTCATCTGACTTAATAGTAAGCATTTCTTGAAGTAATCTAGAAGCACCATACGCTTCAAGTGCCCAAACTTCCATTTCACCGAAACGTTGGCCACCTAATTGACTACGTCCTCCAAGAGGTTGTTGAGTAATTAAAGCATATGTTCCAATACCACGGGCGTGGATCTTATCTTCAACCATGTGGTCAAGTTTTAACATATACATTACACCAACTGTAGTTTTATTTTCGAAAGGAAGACCTGTTCTTCCATCATATAATTGCATTTTTCCATCTTCTGGAAGGTTATTTGCTTTCAAAAGTTCTTTAATTTGTTCTTCACTAGCACAATCAAAGGCTGGAGTAGAAACTTTCCAATCAAGACTCTTTGCAGCGAGTCCTAAGTGCATTTCAAGTAATTGTCCTAAGTTCATACGTGAAGGAACACCGAGTGGGTTCAACACAATATCAACTGTTTCACCATTTGCCATATAAGGCATATCGCATTCTGGAAGAACAACTGAAACTACACCTTTGTTTCCGTAACGACCAGCAAGTTTATCACCTACTTGAAGTACACGTTTTTGAGCAATGTAAACTTTAATAGATTCGTTTACACCAGCATCAAGTTCGTCTTTGTTTTTACGAGATAAAACCTCAATACCAACAACGACACCTTCTTCGCCATGTTTTACTTTGAGAGATGTATTTTTAACTTCTTTAGTCTTTTCACCGAAGATTGCTTTTAATAATCTTTCTTCTGGAGTTAAGTCTGTTTCTCCTTTTGGAGTAACCTTTCCTACTAAAATATCACCAGGACGAACTTCAGTACCAATTCTAACGATACCATTTTCATCAAGGTTCTTTAAAGCCTCTTCACCAACACCAGCGATATCACGAGTAATTTCTTCATCACCAAGTTTAGTAGTTCTTGCTTCACAAGAAACTGACTGAATACTAATTGAAGTAAAGGCATCATCTTGAACTATACGTTTATTTACAAGGATAGCATCTTCGAAGTTGTATCCTTCCCAGTTCATAAACGCAACTGTCATGTTCTTTCCTAATGCAAGTTCACCTTTTTCAGTGTCCCCATCTACAAGGACATCACCTTTCTTAACCTTTTCACCTTTCTTTACTAAAGGTTTTTGATTAAAGCATGCTTTTTCGTTAGTTCTTTCGAATTTACGAAGGTTGTAGTTAACAACGCTACCATCAGCATATTCTATAGTAATATGGTCTGCTGAAACATACTTACAAACACCGTCTTGTTCAGCTAAAATCAAAGCACCAGAGTCAACAGCAATCTTGTGTTCAACACCTGTTCCTACAATTGGGCTATCTTGACGAAGTAAAGGAACTGATTGACATTGCATGTTACATCCCATCAACGCACGGTTACCAGCACAGTGTTGTACGAAAGGAATAAGTGACGCACCTGGAGACAATGCTTGTTTAGGACTAAGTTCTACTAAATCAATTTGACTTGAATCAACTTGTTCACTTTGTCCATTGTGACGACACTCTATGTAGCCTTGTTTAATTGTCTTGTCATTATTTAATTCAACTGATGCTTGAGCAATGTAATGACCTCTTTCTTCATCAGCCATCATAAATACGATGTCGTTAGTAACTTTCCCGTCTTTAACTTTTCTAAATGGAGTTTCAATAAATCCATATCTATTAACGCGCGCATATTGCGCAAGGGAAGTCATCAAACCAATAGGTTGTCCTTCTGGAGTTTCAACCAAACAAATACGTCCATAGTGTGAAGGGTTAATATCACGAACTTCTACAGTTGCTCTTTCCTTCTTAACACCACCAGGTCCAAAAGAACTTAAACGACGTTTATGTCTTAAACTTGCTGCAGGGTTGATTTGATCCATAAGTGCAGACAATTGGCTAGTTGCCATAAATTCTTTGAAAACCTTGTTGATGTGTTTTGCATTAACAATTTGACTTGGAGTAATATCAGTTAAGTCACGAGATTGCATACTCTCTCTAACTTGTGCTTGAAGTTTAGACATACCACGACGGAATTCGTCACGAAGTAATTCACCACAAGTAGCAACTCTACGCATTGAAAGGTTATCAATTTCGTCAGTTTCGCCAATACCATCAATTAAGTTCAAGTGATAACTTACCGTAGCAATGATATCATCGAGAGTAATTTGGTAATCTTCAAGTTTTCTAGCGTTATCTTTAATTGCTTGTTTTAATTCTTCACTATCTTTATGCTCTTTCATTAAATCTTGAAGCAAAGGAAGGTAAACAAGTTCTGTAATACCAACTTCTTCTGGATCAATTTTCGCAAAAGCCTTAAGATCAACACGTTTGTTACCAACTACACGGATAACTTTATCTTCAACTAAAATATCTACCGAATTGATGCCAGCATTTTGTATTTGCCATGCAAGTGTTTCGTCAATAAATTCACCAGCAGAAGCATAAACTTTCTTTCCAGCCTTGATTTCGCTTGCTGCGATTTGGTCTTTAATTCTGTTTGCAAGAGATAATTTCTTATTTAACTTAAAACGTCCAACTTTTTCAAGATTGTAATGTTGTGGATTGAAGAAACGGTCATTGATATAAGAAAGAGTGTTTTCTGGATTAGGGATTTCTCCTGGTCTAGTACGACGTCCAAATTCTATCAAAGCATCTTCTTGAGTGATTTGAGGTTCTTTATCTAGAGTGTTCACAATGTAAGGGTGATTGTTGAATATTTCTAACAAATCTTCATTTGTGTAACCGAAACATTTCAATAAAACACCTAAACTCATTTTGTATTTACGTTCAACAATGGCTCTTAAAGTTTCACCCATAACTTGTTCAGTTTGGATCCACATACCATAACTTGGCTCAATAGCACCGTTATAGTCCATACGACCATATTTGTTGATCGCTCCGTCAAAAATTGCACCAGGTGCTTTGATAAGTTGATTCAAAACTACACGTTCTACTCCGTTGCATATGAATCCACCATCTTTTGACATATATGGAATATCGCCTAAGAAAACTTCTTGGTCCATAATTTGTCCGGTTTCCTTAACAAGCAAACGTACCATAACCTTTAAAGGAACAGTGTAACTTACTTGTTTAGTCTTGCAAGTTGACCATGAGTATTTTGGTGTTCTGTCTACTGAATAGCCCAAAAAAGACAACTCAGCCTTGTTTGAGTAGTCTACGATTGGATTAAATTCATTCAAAATCTCACCAATATCCTCGTTCAAGAATTTCTCATAAGAATCCTTAGCAGTAGAAAGCAAATCGGGAATCTCATAAGGTACATCAATTTTCGCAAAGCTCATTCTCTCTGCCTTGCCATATTTTACCTTTTTGATGTTGAGTGTTGTTGAATTCATTCATTAACTCCTTATTAAATTGTACAAGCGCTAAAATTCGAAAACTTATACTAAAGTATAAAAGTCCACTTATTTCTTAGCGACTATTATTCATACTAGGCAAGTTTAACACAACTAGAAAGTATTGTCAATAGATTTTTAACATAATTTTAAATAATTTTTGCCCAAACTTTTCCACATTAAACCACAATTTTTCCACAACAACCGAAATAAAAAAACGCTGAACGCGTTTTAATCTTCTCTACCTACTAGATAATCAATTGTCACACCAAAAAAATCTGCCAAAATATACAAACTATCAATTTGAACCAATCTATTCATAATTAACCAACCATTTATAGTTTGTTGTGGTATATTTATTTTTTCTGCTAAAGTAGATTGATTTAACCCTTTATCATCCATTAAATCTTTTAATCTTTCAGCAAAAACAATCTTTATTTTATTTTTATCCATACCTATCTAATCTTCTCGCCCTACTAGATAATCAATTGTCACACCAAAAAAATCTGCAAGAACTATTAAAGATTCAACTTGAATTGTTCTCGTCTTATTTAACCAACTTATTAAACTACTATAAGGAATTTTTGTTTTTTCAGCAAGAGTTTTAACATCTATGTCTTTTTCAATAAGCAACCCTTTAACTTTTTCTATAAATTTATCCTTAAAGTCGTTTTTATCCATATAATTATTATTGACATAAATTTACAAAAAACTCTTGACAAAATACGAACGTATTTTTTATAATACAATTGAACTAACCAAACTGACGAGTTTAGTTGTGTTCCTTATCGGTGAGGAATGCTATGTATGCGAATTTCTGCAAAGCGCGCTAAACACATCGCACCAGCTGTAAACCATAAGAAAAAATCTCTCGATTTCGAGAGATTTTTTAATTTTACTTTGATTAAATATTTACTATTTACACATCACTAATAAATTAGGTGTTTTAAATCTAAAACCTTATTCAAAGAAAAAGGAAGGAAGAGGAAAGTCTGTTTCTTCTTCCTTAGAGTAAATCAATCGGCCAAAAGAAAAAGTTGCAGGTTTTATCCTGCAACTGCCCATAAAGGCCGAATTGATTTACTAACAGCCACGCGTCACAAATTGACTTTTAACTCATTGCTAACGCAATTTCGATTTTTGGTCATTTGTTCCTTCTCCCTTTTAAAAATGAATTTTTAAAGGGAACCCTACGTGTTATTATGTGGCTTTAATTAACAATTACATCCGTTATTGTTTTTGCATCCACAGCCACATAATAACAATAAGATGATTATTAAGAAGCAAGGATCAATTTTGCAACCACAATTGCAAAGTATTAAGATTAAAACGATAATCCAAGTGCAGTCTCCGCAACCACATCCGCATGAGCAAGATTGGTCACAACTGCAATTGTTACCAAATAAATTGTTGAACATAAGTTCCTCCTAAAATAAATATGTAAATCAAAAGCGTTTTGACGTCAAAACAAACTTTTGTTATAACATACTACGTAGGATTTAGAAAAATGTTCATAAATTTTTAAATTTAATATATGCGCTAAATCAACTCATTATGACAAATGCACATATGTTCATACTTTCTTAAATATTATGTAAGGATAAAAAACTTAATTTTTAATCTTTTTATAGATGCCTTTTACTTTTGCTTTTCTAAATTTTCTTTAGCCTTTTTTGTTCTCTTTTTAACAACTTTAATCTCATCATTTTCAATCAAATATTTTTGATAATCTTTATTGTTTTTGAGTTTAATATTTGTCACTTTCCCATTTCGAACTTTAATGAAAGGATTTATATAATTTGTATTAGAATCAGGTTCCCAATATTTCTTCTTTCTATCTAAATAACCTTCAATAATTTCCCTAGTATATAGTCTAAAATGATTCAAATCCGTAGATACACACAGTCCATAAGGGTGATAGGTTCCAGAACAAAGATGAGTGTGACCAAAAAGCGTTATCATTTTAGGATTCGCGTCTTTAGATTGATGAGTTAGAAAAAATTTTTTACCCCAACTATTCACAACTAAATTTTCATGTACCTCTTTAATGCCTTTCGTTAAACAGAAGGAAACAAAATCATCATAGTCATTGTTAAAAAATTTTCTAACAATTCGGTATTCATTATTACCCATAATGAGTACAACATTAGCCTTAATTTTCTTTATGTAATCTAAACCCTTTTTCCAGCAACAACAATCGTCATTATCACTATCAAGTAAGTCACCTATAACATAAATCGTATCACCCTTTTTAGCCGTCTTGTTCCAATCTTTGATAATAAAATTATCATAGTCCTTAATTGACTTAAAAGGCCTATTATCGCATTTCATAGTGTTAACGTCACTAAAATGTATATCTGCTGTAAAAAATTCCATATTTCCCCTATTTATCTAATTTTTGTTTAATCATTTGTTTTAATTGTGTGATATTCACGCCCTTTTTAGCACCAATATAACAACAATCATAACCAAGTGAATCTAATTCATCGGTATTTTCAATCTTGTCGATTTTATTGTAAACTAAAATCACTCTATCCTTTTCAATATTCAACCTTTCGAATTCTCTCTCGACCACTTTAATTTGTTCGTATTTGTGTTCATCGCTACTATCAACCACCATAAGCAACACGTCAGCGTCAAGAGTTTCTTCTAAAGTTGCTGAAAAAGCATACAACAATTCGTGTGGTAAATTCGATACAAAACCCACTGTGTCTATTAAACAATATTCAATTCCATCGTCCCAAACTTTTTTTGTAAGAACATCAAGAGTCGCAAATAGCCTATCATCAGCATAAGTTCCAGCCTTTGAAAGAGCATTCATTAAAGTTGATTTACCAGCATTAGTGTAACCCACTAGTGCCACACTTTTCATTCTAGATAAACGTTGTTTTCTATTCGTTTCCCTATGCTTTTCTATCTCTTTAATTTCTTTTTCGAGTTTCACGATATTTTCTTGTACTTTTCGTCTATCTAACTCAATCTTTGTTTCACCTGCTCCACGCATACCAACACCACGTGGACTGTGATTGTCGTTTTGATTGAGTAGCGCTAACCTTGTTAAATTGTATTTGAGTTGAGCAAGTTCTACTTGAAGTTTTCCTTCTTTAGATTTTGCGCGTCCTGCAAAAATATCTAGAATAAGCATAGTCCTATCTATTACTTTTACACCCATTATCTCGCCCAAATTTCGTAATTGTGAACCTGTCAAAGGACAATCAAAAATAACAACATCAATACCTAAAACTTTTACTTCATCTCTAATTTCTTCTGCCTTGCCTATTCCAAAATAGGTCCTAGCATTTATTTCTTTTACCAAAAAAACATTAGTTTTTACAATATCAAGCAAGTCACTTTCAGCAAGTTGATATAACTCTTTTGTCCTATATTCCACTCTATCTATATCAGTGTACGGACAGCATAAATAAACTTTTTCTTTTTTCTCTACAATATTTTCAAACATAATTACTCCTTATTATTCCTAAATTTAGGCTTAAAAGGATTTAAAGAAAAACAAAAACATTTGCTTTTCACAAATAAAAATCCTAAATATTAAACTTGCGTTTAAACTAAACTAATCAATTCTAGATTAGCCTAAAAATCTAGAATTTTTTCTTCTTTAACCATGTTTGTGCCTCCAATAAGTAAAGTCTAACAAAACTAGAAAATTTTGTCAATCTGTTTTTTCTTTTTTATGTTGCTTTTTTTGTTACTATTTGCTAAAATGCACATATGCGAATATGTAACTTAGCAAGTGGTAGCAGTGGGAACTGCACTTTAGTTGAAACTGACAATACAAAGATATTAATAGACAACGGAAAACCATTGTCATATATTTTGTCAATTCTTAATGAACTTCAAATCGCCCCGGCAACAATTGATGCCATTTTAATCACACATGAACACACCGACCACACGAAAGGGATACAGCAGTTTTCAAATCAATTTAACACAAAGGTATATTGCCATAAAAACATTGCCGAAATTGTTTATAATCAAATCCATATTCCAAACGAATTAATTACGCTTGTTGAAGACGAATTTGAAATAGGCGACTTCAAAATCACACCATTCCCACTCCCACATGATAGTAAATACTGCGTAGGCTACAAAATCAGTGAAGATGATGCTATCGTTTCGATTTGTACCGACCTTGGAGAATTCTCACAAAATACTTTTGAAACAATTAAAGGTAGTGCACTAGTCTATTTAGAGGCAAATTACGACCCAGAAATGCTTATGAGTTATCCAAACTACCCAATATTTTTAAAACGTAGAATTAACAGCAATCATGGACATTTATCTAACATGGATTGCGCCAAGGCAATTGAGAAATTAACTAATTCCGGCACTCGTCTAGTGGTTTTATCTCACATTAGCGAACATTCAAACTCTGAAAGTCTAGCAGTTGGGACAATCGTAAACTATCTTAAGAGCAAAAATATTGAGCCTAATATAAACATACGCCTAGACATTGCCCACCACGAAAAACGTGGCACAATCTTTAGAATAAACCCAAGTAAAAAATAACTTAAACTTAAATTTTAATAAAGTTAAAAAAACTTTGATAAAACAAATTTATATTAAATACCCTTATTAATATGTTCTTTACATAAAAAATCACCATATTAGTGGTGAATTTTTTTTATTGTATTAAATTGTGAAATCTATTCTAAAGTAACCTTGTTCCATGTTGCAAAGTGGACATTTCTTAGGAGCTGATTTATCTTCGACAACCGTTCCACAGTTGTCACATTTAAACAATCTGTTTTGTCTAGCCTTATAAAGAGTATTGTTTTCTAAATTTTCTGCCAAGTACTCAAGTGTTGACTTATGCGATAATTCTACCTTTGCAATCATATCAAATAGTTCAGCAACATCTTTAAAACCTTCATCTCTAGCAATATCTGCGAACTTTGGATAAATTCGCTCTCCACTCATCTTTTCGTTTTGACTTTCTTGCTTTAAAACGTTTAATAGTTCACCTGATTTAAAAGGATAACCAGCCTTAATCTCAATGTTTTGTGTTTCATTATTAGCCAATTCATTGATTTTATTGAAAAATTGTTGTGCGTGTGCCATCTCATTATGTGCAATTGTTCTAATTAGAGCACTCATATATTGATAGCCTTGTTGTAAACACATTTTAGATAAGAATTGGTATCTAGCTCCTTCTTGACACTCACTAGCGAACGACCTAGCAAGATTTTCTTTAGTTTGACTTTCTTGAAAATTCATATTTCCTCCAACATAATTCTTGCCTGAAATAAAAAATTTACACAAAAAAATACTACTTTCGTAGTACTTTTATATTGTTAAGTTTTGTTCATTACTTACTAATTTATCTTCTAATTTATTAATTTGTTTTTTAAATTCTTCTTCGGTTATAATCTTAGTTGGTATTGTTCTTTGAGTTAAAACATTTTCACCACTTTCGTTTGTTATACTATACAGTTCATAGCAATTCTTTCCATCGCTTACCAAATATTCATTAATTTTTGGAAGATATACATAGTTACCTTTAATCACACATTCCATACTTGTCTTTTCTTTGGAATAATCAACGAAAGAATAATGAACTCGTGTGTATTTTCCATTTTTTACTACTTGAAGATTTTTGCAATTACTACCACTGTCAATCGTATATAATGTATCTATAGTTTCAAGTTTTTGTATCCTTTCATTTATATATTCAGCATATTGAATTTCACTTAAATCAATCATTTCAGGCAAGTTATTAATAAATTTCGCACCACGGGTTTGCTGATAAGCATCATCAATGTTAACAGTAGTTCCTAATTTTTTTAATCCACAACTAGCAACAGCAATATCATTATAAGAAATATTGTTAGCTATAGAATGCATAATAGTATCAACACTAAAATTTTTAATATTGTATACATCTTCATATCCCATAATGCCATGTCCTAGCCACTCATGCATAAAAGTCATGTATAGCGAATCTTCGTTTATAAAATTATTTTCATTTAAAACAATTCGACCCTTTTTTGCGAATCTACCTAAAGATGTTTTATAACTAACACCTCTCTCTAGCCATCCACCTACTGACATCTCATTAGCAGGCTTTGTACATACATTAAAACAATAACCTTCATTGCTTTCTTTTGTTGTGGTGTCATAAAAATTTGCTTTAAATTTGTAATTATTATTTATTTTTGAAAAAATATCATTTCCTTCTTGAATACAATCTTCTAACAATTTTTTATTTTCTTTTGATAAGTTGTCAATGTAAAAATTTATATTGATTTCCTTTTCGCAAGGCATAAATCTTATCCAATCTTTACCTGAAATATACGATGAATCATATCCCTTTTCGCTAATTTCTTTTAAAGCATCATCTACAGAAACTATCTCTTTCGAAAATTTACCTAGTATCATTTCATCTTTCATTTCATCGGTTATATCATTTTTTGAAATTGAATCAACACTATTTGTCAATTCATTGTTTGATGTTGAACCAGCAAAATTGTCTCTCTTTTTTGTATTTGCCGAACAAGCAGCACTTGCAGTAATTCCTAATGCTAGCCCTACAATGCACAATCCTTTAACAATCTTTTTAATTATCTTTTTACGTTCCATTGTTAAATTATATCACAAAATCTATAAAATGTAAACTAAAAACTCTTTACTAACTTCGCACCTTTTAAAATAAAAAAAGAATTGCTTTCGCAACTCCATGTTTTTGGTAGAGATGAATGGACTCGAACCATCGACCCCCACCTTATCAGGGTGGTGCTCTAACCTGCTGAGCTACATCTCTTTATTAAATTTAGTCAGTTTATAGACTTTACAACGTCTCTCACCCTGACAAGGTGTCTACTTCGCCTTGATAAATCAAGTCGCCCACCTTATCTGATCACGCTATCGCGAGGATCAGGACGTTCGCTATCGCTCGGTTACAGGGTGGTGCTCTAACCTGCTGAGCTACATCTCTTTATTAAATTTAGTCAGTTTATAGACTTTACAAGGTCTCTCACCCCGACAAGGTGTCTATTTCGCCTTGACAAGTCAAGTCGCCCACCTTATCTGATCACGCTTTCGCGAGGATCAGGACGTTCGCTATCGCTCGGTTACAGGGTGGTGCTCTGCGTCATAAACTACACTTTTGCTACATCGCTTCGCGATAATTAGCCTAAGCTTGTTTATTCCTTTTTTTCAAAAACAGATTGTTTTTGAAATTAGTGGAGAATAACTCCACATTCCCTTCGGTTATGGTGATCGAATAACTCCACATTCCCTTCGGTTATGGTGATCGAATAACTCCACATTCCCTTCGGTTATGGTGGAGAATATCGGATTCGAACCGATGACCTCCTGCTTGCAAGGCAGGCGCTCTAGCCAACTGAGCTAATCCCCCACGAATTTTGAGTACCACTCTATAATAACAAGTTTCAACATATTTGTCAATAAAAATTTATAGAATTTTAAAAAAACTTTCATTTTGATTAATTTAATTAACAAATACTTATTGAAAATTATCAATTAGAATATGAATATTTAAATTAGTAATTTGTTTATATTGCTTTTTTAATTAAAAATAAAAAATCACCTTGTTAAAAAGGTGAGTAATGAGAGGAAAACAATGTTGTCCTCTCATAGCAGGTGGCGAGATGGACTGAAAGCACGAATTTTGCGTATGCAAAATCGTAAAAAGTCCTATCTCGCCACTCACATTTCCTGTCTAGACGTCAAAGCTTTAGACAGTGTCATAGCGTCAGTGTATTCAAGTTCGCTACCCATAGCGACTCCTTGCGCTATACGAGTAACTTTTACACCAAGAGGTTTTAGTAAATTTGCAATATACATAGCAGTTGCTTCTCCCTCCACATCTGGATTAGTAGCAACTATAACTTCTTTAATATTTTCACTAGGTATTCGAGTTAGTAGCGAACGAACATTAATGTCATTAGGTCCTTTACCTTCAAGTGGATTTATGACACCATGAAGAACATGATAACTACCGTTAAATTCTCGCACTTTTTCAAGGGCTACAACATCTTTAGGTTCTTTTACAACACAAATAATAGATTCTTTGTTAGGTTTCGCACAAATATCGCAAATCTCATTGTCGGTAAAATTTGCGCAAATTTTACAGCAGTGAATTTTTTCTTTCGCTGTAACAAGTACATCAGCAAAATCTTTAACTTCACTTTCGTCCATAGTTAAGACATGGTACGCATAACGTTGAGCCGTCTTTTTGCCGACTCCTGGAAGATGAGAAAAAGCGTTAACCAATCTTTCCATTGTATCAATTTGTTTCATTAAAACATACCACCAATGTTACCCATAGGTCCCATTTTATCCTTACTTAATTCGTCTGCTTTTTTACTAGCGTCATTAATTGCTGCAATAATCAAATCTTCAAGCATTTCAATATCGTCAGCATCAACTGCTGTTCTATCTAATTTAATAGATTTAAACTCCTTTTTACCGTTCATTACAACGGTTACCATTTCTCCACCAGCCTTACCTATAACTTCAGTATTTTCAAGTTCCTCTTGTGCTTTATTTAATTGATCTTGCATCTTTTTAGCCTGTTGCATAAGTTGATTCATATTCATTCCGCCACCAAATCCGTATCCCATAAAATTCTCCTTTAATTAAATTTAATCTTATCTTTAAATATGTCTTTTAAGTTGTCTTTGATATCTTGAGTAGATAAGTTCTTATTATCATATTCAACAAGAACGTCAACAATACTATCATCAAACAATTTAACTATGTCCAATATTAACAATTTTTTATCCTTGTTGTCAATCAATTCAAGACTTCCAGCGTCATTTGTAGTAATAACCATTTTGTTACCAATTCTACTGACTTTATTTACACTAGTCAAAGCATTAGAAAGAGCAAAAAGGTTCTTTTCCTTTACTTTAATGAGTACACTACCCCAAATTTTTTCAATCTGTGAGTTGTCTTGAATCACTTCTTCTTTTTTAATCTCCACATTTTTAACAATAGTTTCGGGTTGTTTTGTTTCTGTAACTTTAGTTTGAGTGTCTCCAAAACTAATTAATTCTAAACAACTACTTTCAAACAAATTTTCTGGATTTAAACTATATTTCAACTCCAATTCAACTTCAGCAAAACGAGAGAATAAAGTCTTAAGATAATCTACACTGAACATTTCGGCAATTGAAACGTAACTAGCGAATTCTCCAGGCATAATGTCAAGTATTGAATAATCTTGAACACCGACTTTAATCATAATGAGATTTTTAGTTAAATCAGCCATTTCTTTACATAAAACTTGAATATTTTTACCACTGCCTAAAGTTTGCTTTACATTAGTAAACACTCCTTCAATGTCTTTGTTAGCGATTGAAATCATTATATTTTTTATAGTGTCCCTTCCTGACAAACCTAATACCTGTTGAGTTTTGTCACTTGTAATGTCGTAATCTGAAAAAGACGCAACACTATCGGCGATTGAAAGCATATCACGGTCACTACCTTCACCTGCTTTTGCTATCATGTATAAACTTTTTTCATCATATTTTATTCCACGAGTGTCAAAGATTTTTCTTAATTGCTCAACTAAAATATCTTGAGGAATAAGTTTAAAATCAAAACGCGCACAACGAGACAAAATAGTTGCTGGAATTTTATGAATTTCAGTAGTCGCCAAGATGAAAATCGCATGTTTAGGTGGCTCTTCTAACGTCTTTAACAAAGCGTTAAAAGCACTATCTGTAAGCATATGTACTTCGTCCACAATATAAACTTTGTACTTACCAATCATTGGTGGAAAGCCAACTTTTTCTCTTAAATCACGAATTTCTTCAACTCTGTTGTTTGAAGCAGCATCAATTTCAATAATATCAGTATTCACTTCTTGAAGGGCAACACACTCAGCACATTTTCCACAAGGATTGCCGTCAACCAAATGTGAACAATTTACAGCACGAGCAAAAATCTTTGCAGTAGACGTTTTACCTGTTCCACGAGGACCACAAAAAAGGTACGCATGAGTAAGTCTATCATTTTTAATTTGATTTTTAAGTGTTCTTACTATATAATCTTGACCGATAATCTCATCAAAATTTTTAGGTCTAAATTCTCTATATAAAGCCAAACTCATTATAGTTCTCCTTTTAGTGTTCTCAATTTTTTCTTTATAGATTGTAACATGTTATCAACTTTTTTGCTAGTCAAATTTAATTTTTCACCGATTTTTATGTAACTTTCACCATTTATAAATAACTTTAACACCTTAAATTCTTCATCATTTAAAATGTTTTTTACCTTACTAAGTAAAATTAAATGCATTTCTTTATCAATAAAATTTTGTTCAATATCGCTAGTATCGTCAACTACTACGAATTTTAAAATCTCTTCATCGTCACTTGAAGTTGATCCGTCGTATAGTTTAATTGGAAGATATGAATTAAGTGGATTGTTTTTCTTTCTATTTGCTCTCTTTACTGCATTTTGAAGTCGTCTATGTATGCAAAGAGACGCAAATGCACTAAAATTATGATTTTTCTTCGTGTCGTAAATATGTATCGCTTTGTATAATCCAATCGTTCCTTCTTGTATTAAATCGTCAAAATCTGCACCAATCAAAAAATATTCACGTGCTATTGCAATAACTTTCGGTTTAAAAAGATTTAGCAATTCTTCTGTTGCTTCCTCTATTCCGTCTTGAGATTGTCTAATCAATTCTTCAACTTCTTGCACGTTTTATCCTTTTTTAATTTTTAAGTAAACTAATAACATATAAACTTTTATTTTTTCCTCTCAATTTTTCCTTGTTGGAAAATGAGTAATGAGAGAAAACCCGCCTTGGTTTGTCTCTCATAGTGGGCAGAGAAACCGACCGAAAGGCTTATGTATGCGAGTTTATGAGCATACTAGCTAGTGGTCGAGTTTCTCTGCCTAACTACTTCGTAAACCCCAATTGCACATGCGTTTGATGCATTTAAACTATTTACTTCGCCAAACATAGGAAGTGATAGCACTTGGTCAACATTCTCTTTCACAAGTCTAGACACGCCTTTACCTTCACTACCGATAACCAAAGCAGTAGGATAACTAAAGTCTGCGTCATAAACACTATCATTACCTGCCTCAAGAGCATATATCCAAACGCCTTGTTCTTTCAATTCATTGATTGTTCTTGTCAAATTCTTAACCATTGCAACCTTCATATGAGTAATAGCCCCTGCGCTAGTTTTATATACTGTTTCATTTACAACGCATGCTCTATTTTCAGGAATAATGACACCATGTACACCTGCACATTCACAAGTTCTAATAATTGCACCCAAATTCTGTGGATCACTAATTCCGTCTAAAATCACGATAAAAGGTTTTTCGTTTTTCTTTTCTGCAAAGTCTAATATTTCACTAACTTCACAATATTTGAAACTAGGTACAAATGCTAAAATTCCTTGAGTTTTACCTTTTGCGATTTTTTCTAAATCGGCCTTTAATAAAATTTCAACAGGAACATTTTTCTTTCTGGCAATATCTAATAACAACAAGACATCTTTATTGTCCGTTTTTTCAGCCATAATCTTTTCAATACGAGAATTCGAATTTAATAATTCTCTAACAACATTTATCCCTTCAACTAACATAACTTTTCCTTTACAAATCTATCAAACAAACTTTTTAACTTATCTTCTTCTTTGTTAAGATACCAAAATCCAATTAACGCTTCTAATTCTGTAGCAAGACTATATTCTGCCAAAGTAGAATTTTTCGCCTTTGAATTTATGTGGCTATTTCTTGCTCTCATTACAACTGCCAATTCTTCTTCATTTAACTCGTCTTTAATTCTGGTCATAACTTCTGCCTGAAATCTAGCACAAACAACCGAATTTGCTAGTTTATTTAATCCGTTAGCCTTCTCTCCATGATTGTTTACTAAAAATTCTCTAACCATTAAAGAATACACTGCATCACCAAGATAGGCTAAAACTAGTGCATTTTTAAGTGAATTTCCATTTATTCCTTTATTCATCATATAAATAATATAACATATAGACAAAAAAATGTAAAGATTAGTTAAAAATTATTTGACAAATTCTCAACATTTATTATAAAATCGTTTTAACAATGAAGGATTCTTGTTTTTTGTTGTTATAAGATTAACAAAAGAGGTTTGTTATGGATTTCATTAAAAGGATGAAGAAAAGAGAATTCGTAGAGATGACACTTAAAGCAATTACTGCTTTACTTGTATTATTTATTTTAGTAGTTCTTATGGAAGGAATGATCTACGGAATAGAATTGAATAGTATTGAAAAAAGAGTTGAAACAGTCGCAACAAGAACTGACGAATCTATTGACTACTGCGTAAAAGAAGGCGACGGATATAAGGTTTACGTTCACTATATTGATGCTGCGCAAGACACCTGGTATACAGACGGAAATATTAAGTCTAGTAAATCAGCATGCGAGTCATTAACACATAAAGCAATTTATTTTAGATATCCAACTGCGTTTGAATTAACTTTAGACAAACAACATAATGGTTATATTCACTATATTGTTATTGCAGTTTTAACTGCTGGAGTTATCGGTTTCTATACTTATAGATTCATTAAAATCGGTAAAACTTATAAGAAAATCGAAGATAACTTTAATGCAACAGGCACAATCGAATTTTAATTAAAGCACACAAGTGGTGCTTTTTTTCATGCTTATAATCACTCATTTTGTTACTTTTATTTTTTTATTAACCTTCTTTAAATCTTTAATACTAAAATATTCTTTTAAATCAAATAGAAAAAATGATTAAAGAAATAGCCATAATGTGATTATGGCTAAATTTAATTTGAATAGCCATAATATAATTATGGCCTATTTTAACTACCACGCAAAGGCAAAGAATTTAATAAACTCAAATCACTTAATAGCAGTAAGTATATTTTCAACCTACCATCATATTAGTCCATGTATGGTGCTATATTTCGATTGCTTTAAACCTATGCCCATTAGAGAATACATGTGGCATGATTATTTAGATTTAATTAAACGACATAATATAAAGATAATTAACGACGAAAATATTCCCCTAGATTAATTCTCCACTATTAATTGAATATATGTACATACGTTCAACTTTTTTATTAAACGCCTTCTCAACTGCCATTTTATAAAGATTAAGTTGTTCAGCGTATTTTTCTTTTAATATTTTTGCGCCCAGAGAAGAAAATTTATAGTCAATAATTATCATCTCATCATTTTTTTCAATAAGAAGGTCAAGCACACCTTGAATTAAAATTTTATCAGTTATATTTGATTTAACTATTTCATTATAAGGAACATACATCATAAAATCTTCTTCTTTATAAATTCGTTTAGCATCTACAACAAGTTTTGAAATTACACTGTGCGCTTTTTCGATTTTCTTATAGTCAACATCATCAAAATTTGTGTTTTGTTGATACTTTGAAGTAAAATCTAATAATTCAAGTGCTTTATGATAATGTATACCTACTTTTGTCCTATCTTCCATATTATATTGACTAGATTTTGTGAAAGTATTTTTAAGAGAATATCTTAACTTTTCACTAAATTTTGTATTAATACCTGTAACTGAATTCTTAAAACTTACTTCACTTTTATCGATAGCGACAATTTCTTTTGGTAAATATTTCACTTCAAAATTAGGTAAATCGTTATCAAATTCAATCTCTAAATTTGGATCTAATGTAATAGTGAAATTATCTTTTTCTAAATCAGTTAACTCAATATCTCCTAAAAATTTTAAAATCATATTGAGCCCACTAGTTTGTTTTAATTCAATTAGAGGTTTATTAGGAATTTTACCAATGATATACAACTTGTTCTTTGCTCTAGTCAAAGCGACATAAAGAAGTCGCATTTCTTCTTTGTAACCTTTCTTTTTGTTTAATAATTTAATTGCATATTTTACAATACTTGTTTGCTTTGTTCTTTTAACAAAGTCGCAAAAATCAAAACCAAGACCAACATTAGAATTAAAATTGATACTATCGTGTTCGGTAACATAACCAAAAGTTGAACTTGTACCTACTAAGAAGACAACCGGATACTCCAATCCTTTACTCTTATGAATAGTTTGAATAGTTACACTATTTTCGTCGTCGCTATTAGCATAGTCAACACTTTTATTTACATTTGTTTCAACGACTTCAATAAATTCGTTTAAATTTAAGTTATCTTCAAGTGGAGATATTAAATTTAAAAATTCTTCTATTGAATTTAAGGTTAACTCTCCGTTAGGTTTTCTTAGTAAAAAGTATTTTAATCTTTTATCATTTAAAATATAACGAATTAAGTCTTTATTTGACCTAGTGTAACTAGCAACTTTAATGTCGTTAATTGTGTCAAAAAACTTTAAAACTTTTTCATCATTTGACTCATTTAAATTGTCGTAGAAACTTTTTGTCTTATCTCTTAAACTATAAACATCATCAAAATCTAGATCGCTTAATGCCAAAACGCAAGCCAAATAATCTTTATCATCTCCACAATTAGATACGACTTTTAATATAGACATAATGAGTTTAATACCTTCGTTGTCATCAAAGTCTAATGCTGAATTAATATTTACAGGAATATTATGATTTTTAAGTATTTTTACTAAATCTAAAATGTCGCTACTCTTTTCGCTTCGAGAAAGAATAGCAATGTCTTTAAATTCTAATTTTCTTATTTCTTTTAAATTTGCATCATAAAAGTCAGTGCCAACGAGTTCGGTAATATGCTTTAAAATTAATATATTTTCAGGATTTTCTGTCTCCTTTACACCTGCGTCTAATTTTACGCTATATTTGCCTTTTGCTTTAGTCTTTTCTTCCTTAGTGTCAACCAATTCAATACTAACTTTATCGTCCACAATATCGCTTCTTTGAGGTTCAATTATAGACGTATTTTTGTAATCAATATCGCCTAACGCTTTTGTCATAATTGGACTAAAGACATCATTTACAAAATTTAATATCTTTGGATTTGACCTAAAATTGTTGTTCATATCAAAAACTGAATTTTCTTTATTTTTTAGTTCTTTGTATTTCTTCAAAAATGCGTCAGGAGTAGAACCTCTAAAGCCATAAATTGATTGTTTAACATCTCCTACCATAAATACTTTAGCATCTTTACCTGACAAAAGTGTCAAGAGTTTATCTTGAAGTGGATTTATATCTTGGTATTCGTCTATAAAAATGTATTTATATTTTTCATTAATTTCATTTTTTATTTTATCATTTTCAAGTAGTTTTAACATCAACCTATTAAGGTCATTAAAGTCAATAAAATTATATTTTTTCTTTAAATCATTATAA
>JAZRUZ010000004.1:0-5470 GCA_045598895.1 Candidatus Onthoplasma sp.
TAAAAAATAATGAATATTCACATATCCCTATAACAATATTAAGGATTAAATTGGTTCTAAATTTAACTGTACGTGATTTGTCTTTATAATAGTGTAAAAATAATAAAAATTATTATATGTGTTGTGTTTTAATATTAAATAAAAAAGTTGTACATATCGTACAACTTATTTTGTTTTTATAAGTAAGAAATTCTTTTTACCTTTCTTAAATAGGATACCATTTTTTAATTGGTCTTTTGAAAAAGTCAAAGTGAAATCAGTGATTGTTTCGCCGTCCATAGACAAACCTTTTTGTTCAATTAGTCGTCTTGCTTCGCCTTTACTTTGAACGAATTTTGCATTGAAGAGTAAGTCGAGTAGGCCTATTTGATTTTCGTTTAATTCTATTTCAAAGCAAGGAGCATTATCTTTGTTGATTTCAGTACTAGCAAATAAGTTTTTACTCATTTCTTCGGCTGACTTAGCATCATCTTCGCCACGAATAAACTTAGTTATTTCGTAGGCAAGGCGTTTTTTACTTGCGACTATATCTGTCTTAATAAGTTCTTTAACTTCACTCATAGGAAGATCAGTAAACAAAGCAAACATCATCTCAACGCAAGCGTCAGGTGTCGCGTAAATTCCTTGATAGAAGTCGTATGCTGAAATTTTTTCTTTATCTATCCAAATAGCGCCCTTTTCGGTTTTGCCCATTTTCTTACCTTCTGGAGTAAGTAGAAGTGGGTTTGTTGCACCGACCATTTTTCTATCTTTTCCATCGATGAAATTTAGTTTACGTGCAAGTTCAGTACCTGCAACTATATTTCCCCATTGATCAGCGCCTCCCCATTCAAGAGAACAACCATATTTGTCATTAAGGTGTATAAAATCATAGGCTTGCATTAACATATAACCCATTTCAAAGAAGGTAAGTCCTCCCTCTTCAATACGTTTAGCATAAATTTCATTTGTTATCATTTTATTTACATTAAAATGCACGCCAATTTCACGCATAAAGTCTACATAATCATATCCTGTGAACCAATCAGCATTGTTTACAATGATTGCTGGATTGTCGCCTTCAAAATCTAGATATTTACTGTACCCCTTTTTGATACCTTCAATATTATGACCAAGTTGCTCTTTTGTTAACATTTTTCTCATATCGGTTTTTCCACTAGGATCTCCGATCATAGCAGTCGCACCACCTACGAGAATTATAACTTTATGACCTGCTTGTTGAAAACGTCTCATAATAGTTGCTGGAATAATGTGTCCAATATGTAAACTATCTGCAGTAGGATCAGTACCTGTATAGACGGTAATTTTTTCGTCGTTTAACATATGTTTCAACATTTCTTCATCTGTTGTTTGATATAATAAATTTCTTTCTTTTAAAGTGTTAAATAAATTTGTATCCATTTTTATCTTGCCTCCCATAAATTTTCAAACCAATTTTTAAGTAATTCGCCTTTGACAACATATTTGTCAACAACATTATCAGTTGTTTGATAGATAACTTTTTCTACATATGTGTTCTCTTTAATAATTGGAGACATAGTGTTATTTACTGCTGGAATTAAAGTTAGCACTATCACTAAAAGGTTAATTGCAACAACTATAAAACCAGCCTTAATTACTCCAAAAACAAGTCCCAATATTTTATTTAATTTTCCTATAACTCTTGCTTTTGATAGTTTATTTACTATCTTTTTAGTAATGAAAATTATTAATTCTAATAAAGCAAATAAGACTATTGCACAGCCTACAATTACGATTAACTTTCCTATACAGGTTGATGCTAATTCGCCAATTGTGCTTGTACAAGTTTCGCAGTTTACATTGCAGTTGCTGATAACCATTTTAATGATTTGCTTTAAAAATCCATTAATATTTAAACTATTTACTTCGCCAACAATTGTGTCAATTGCTAGTTGATTGTCTCCATCGTAATACGAATTAACTTGTTTTGTAAATAATTCATTTAAGTTAGTAATAGGGGATTTTAGACTATTTCCAATTGCACCACTAATATTGAAAATGCCATTTATCCAATTTGCGACATATTTCGCAACTAGAATTGAAACGACTAGACATACAAACCAACTAAAAAGGGATAAAATTGAGTTTAAAAAACCTTTTCTATACCCAATAAAGCCAAGTATTAAAAATAGTAGCACTATCGCAACGTCGATTATGATGCCTATAGTTGTGAACATACGTCTCCTTATTTGCCCTAAACTTACTTAATACTAGTAATAATAGCATAATTACACTTAATTGTAAACTATTTATTCTTAATTAAACATTAAAATGACACAATATAAAAACTTTACACAAAATTACAAAAATCTATTCTGTATAGTATCAATTTCATTTGTTAAAAATCTAGTATTGTGTTATAATATAGCATACTGAGGTGAATATGAACAAAAACAAGAAAAAGGGTTGGCTTAATTTTATAATATATGCTCTTGTCATTGTTATGGCGATAGTTGTAATTTATATTGTAGTTGACAATGCTAATGCTCAAAAGAAAATAAATTACAGAGAATTTAAGGAATTGGTTTTAACCGATCAAGTTGCTGAAATTGACGTGTACGGATATACCGTAAAGGTTAGAAAAGTTGACGGTGTTAAAGATAGCGATTTCCCTAGAAAATTTGATGTGTATTTAACAGTTCAAGATGTAAAAGGCTTAAGCGAATTTATCGATAACTACAACTATGCAGTAGACGGCGAAGGAAACTATAAGAACTTCGAAATGGAAAATGGTCATCTTAAAACAGATGAAAATGGAAAACTCATTGTTAAAGATGGTGCAGTAGTAATTGACGACAACTATGAGTGGGAGACTGAGTCTATCTTTAGTCAGTTGCTTCCATGGGTTAGTGTCGCAGTAGTAGTTGTATTAGGTATTTTCTTATTCAAGTCAATGTCTGGAAATAGTAAAGGTTTTGGCTTTGGAAAATCAAAAGCGAAATTAGTTATTTCTTCTTCAGTTCGTTTTAGTGATGTTGCTGGAGCAGAAGAAGAAAAACAAGAACTTCAAGAAATTGTTGAATTCTTAAAAAATCCAACAAAGTTTACGAGTCTAGGCGCTAGAATTCCTAAAGGAGTACTTTTAGTTGGTCCTCCAGGAACAGGTAAAACCTTGCTTGCTAAAGCAGTCGCAGGAGAGAGTAAAGTCCCTTTCTTCTCAATATCTGGTAGTGACTTTGTTGAATTGTACGTAGGTGTCGGCGCAAGTCGTGTTAGAGACCTATTTGAAACTGCTAAGCAAAACGCGCCTTGTATTGTGTTTATTGATGAAATAGATGCTGTTGGTCGTCAACGTGGCGCTGGTATGGGTGGCGGAAATGATGAAAGAGAGCAAACTCTTAATCAAATGTTAGTAGAAATGGACGGCTTTGAATCAAATAGTGGTATAATAGTCCTTGCTGCAACAAACAGAGCAGATGTTCTTGATCCGGCGTTAACTCGTCCAGGACGTTTTGATAGACAAGTTTACGTTCATCTTCCTGATGTAAAAGGTAGAGAAGAAATTTTAAAAGTTCATGCTAGAAACAAACCATTTAGTGATGATGTTGATTTCACAAGAATCGCTAGACTGACTAGTGGTCTCGCTGGTGCAGACATTGAAAATATGCTCAACGAATCAGCACTTCTCGCTGCTAGAGATAATAGAGCAAAGATTACAATGGTTGATATCACTGAAGGTCTTAATAAAGTTTTAATGGGACCTAAAAAAGTGTCACGTGTTATAACCGAAAATGACAAACGTATTACTGCAATTCATGAAGCAGGACATGCTATTATTGCTGAAACACTCGAGAATTGTGATGACGTTCAAGAGATTTCTATTATTCCTCGTGGTATGGCAGGTGGTTACACTTTAACTTTTGATGATAATGATAGAACTCACATGACTAGAAAAAAATTAGTAGATTCTATTACTATGATGCTCGGTGGAAGGTCAGCAGAGGAAACAATGCTTGACGACATTACCACAGGGGCGTCTAATGATATTGAAAGAGCAAGCAAATTGGCTCGTAAAATGGTTACGGAATGGGGTTTAACCGACACAATAGGCTTAATGAGTTTCGGCGAAGGTGGAGAAGTGTTTATTGGTAGAGATTATCAAAAACAATTGCCTTATAGTCAAGAGTTAGCATACAAGATTGACCAAGAAGTTAAGAAAATCATTGACGAAGCACATACGTTGGCCCGTAAAATTCTAGAAGGTAAAAAAGATTTAATAGAAAACATAGTTCAAATTTTACTTGATAAAGAAACTATTTACAAAGAAGAATTTGAAATGCTCTACAATGGTGCAACTGTTGAAGAAGTAGAAAAAAGCATTGATAAAAAAGAAAAAGAAAAGGCCGAATACCAAAAGAAAGCGAAGAAACAAGCAGAACACGATAACAAAATTAAAGAACTAGAAAACAGACTGCACACTGCTGAATCTTTGTGTAAAGCAGGTGTTATTAGCAGTAAAGAATTAGAGAATATTCGTAGCGAAGTAAATGCTGAAACTGAAAAAATTAAAAATGCTGAAAACAGTGAAGAGCAAACCAAAGTCGCACAAAACAAAGTAAAAAATGATACAAAAAAAGATGACAAAGGCGAAAACTAATAAGGAGAAATTATGGCTAAAAAAATAGGTGCAATTGTAAGTATAATAGTAGTTGGGATTTTATTATTAACCACTATTATTATGGCGAGCGTAAAAATTGATTATTCAGTTAAATGTGCGAATCCTGACACTATCACAATTCAGTATAAACAAGAAAATGAACGTGCAGTTACAACTGATGAAAAGAACAAAATTATTAGTTTAATTTCTTCTGCTAGTAAAACAAATAGTTTATCAGCATTATTTAATGGAAAGATAAATAAAAAAGCAGAACTTGTATTTGATAAGTCTAACGGAAAAACTCTTCCTACTCCTAGTGAATATTTTGTAAAATATATTTACAATATTCCACAACAAATTAATTACAAAGGTACAACCTATAATTCAAAAGAATTGGTTTTTGAGGTTAAGGATCAATCAGGAGAGCAAGACTTGTCTGTTTATGTTGTACTAGATGATAGCGAAAAATACTCACTTCATTATAATTTAACAGCAGATTTTAGTCTACTTTATAATTATATAGAATCAATCAAATAATTACTAAATTCTTTAGAAATTGTTTACTGATATTGGAATAAAAAACATATAGCGATTGCTATATGTTTTTTATTTTACTTCTTTAAATTTTCAATATATTTAATAATGTCGCCGATTGTTTTAAGTTTAGTTACATCTTCATCAGGAAGAGTAATACCGAACTCGTCTTCAAAAGCCATTATTAATTCAACAACATCAAGACTGTCAGCGCCTAAGTCTTCTACTAACTTTGCGTTGTCAGTTAAAGTGTCGATTTTTTTATTTAATTTTTCTGCTATAATATTTAATATTTTTTCTTTCATTTAAGCCTCCAAA
>JAZRUZ010000005.1:0-17424 GCA_045598895.1 Candidatus Onthoplasma sp.
TATTTTATCTTCGCTAATACTTGGAACATGTGATTCACTATCACTTAAAATATAATCTTTGATATATAATTTTTCTGCTCTAACGTAACTATTATAATTATTAAAAGCTGAAACAATTTCATTTTGAAGATTTGCTTTTACACTTGATTTCAAAACGGAAATATCATCTAATGTTTTCGTTTCTTCCGTACCACTACTTGAATCCACATACTTTGCAGTAAAAGTATAATGGCTGTCAATATAATCGGCAATAAGACTAGTTAAATTTGTTTCAATGGTTTCATCTAACCCAAAATATTTTACACCCTTTAAAATCTCGTTAAAGTTCAAGCCACTAGGCGCAGTTCCATTATCAATTGTATACATCTTTGTTGCAACATCATTTAAAACGTTATATAAATTTAAGTCGGCAGTTTTTAAAGCATTTACTCCTGATTCATCTTTTAGAGTATAAAAGTCAAAATCTTTGTCGTTATATTTCAATGTTAAATCCAAAGTTACATTTGATATATCATAAGTTACACCTGTCAACTCAATTTGATTTAGATAAGTTTTAAAAGTATTAAAACTAGTTGTAGCAATCTCATCTATATAATCCAGATAATTTTTAGCCGTATCACCTATTGCCTTATCATCATCAATGTAAACCACTCTTGCACCGTAAAAACTATCACCTTTTATACCTAATTCCGAACCATCAGTACCCAAATCGATATCAGGGAACAACCAAGGGAAAAGTGACGCTAAAAGCGCAATAGCCAATAAAATAACTAAGAAGATCAACATCCCTATAATAATAGTTGGTAAAAGTGGTATTGTGTTGAAAATTGTTTTAACTACCATTTTGCCTTTATTAATTTTCAACACTTTGTCAATTTTACTTCTTTGGTGTTTACAAACGTCAAAAGCCTTCGCTTGGTCATACGTAAATTTATCTTTAATGGACAAACGCTTCTTCCCATTAATTTTTAGATCGTTGCCAATCTTCTCTAGTTTTGGTTTTAATCTTTCTTCTTGTGATTTTTGAAATTGAGATTGCTTGTCTTCTACTTCTTCGTCATCTTCGTCTTCTAGATCATCTTCGTCTTCTAGATTATCTTCGTCATTTTCTTCAGTTTCTTCTTCTAACTCGTCGTGATCTTCAAATTCTTCGTCATCGCCACCAAATGCACCAGACATAACAACCTCCTTTTAGTTTATTATAACAAAGATTATTATAATTAACAAATAAAATAATAAAATAAAACTAAATAATTTAACTTTCAAACATTTTAACAAAATGTTTTTATTAAATTATAAATAACACAGCAATAAAAAAGAGCACCTTAAGTGCCCTTAATAAAGTTATTTACGTAAGAACCAACCAATCAAACCTCCGCTTGGAGCAGGAGCTGGATTTGAATTTTTAGTTATATCTTGGTTTCCCCAAGATTTAATAGCGTTAACGATATTTTCTGCATTGAAAGCCAAAATATAGAATAATGCAATTAAAACTAAAGTAGCAACGATACCGATAATAACAGTAATTAATTTTTGTTTAGCTTCTTCTCTTGCAGATTTGTCCTCAGCACGAACAAATTTGATACCTACCCAAATTGCGTAAATTATACCTACAACTGAAGCAACAATCAAAATAGGTGCAACAATGCTAAGTAAAGTATCAATTAAAGTATTCAACCATGGAATACTAGTAGTAGTAGCCATTAACATAATAAAATTCCCCCTTTAAAATCTCACTAATTTGTGATTTCAATATCTAGATAATATCAGTTCTAAAAATTAAAATCAACTATTTTTCGATATTTTTTTAAATTTTTTTACAATTTTTTTTATTTTTAAATAGTTTTTAATTTTTACAAGCATTTTCATTAATTATATTTTGTATAATTTCAACTTTTATACATTATAGATAGATAATTTTTTAGACAAAAAATTGTATCCAAAGTCAAAGCAAGAATTATATTGAATTTTTTGTTGACTAAAATAGAATAATAATGTAATATTACTATAAAATATAAAAAAGTTATTAGGAGTAAACATGAAAGGATTTTTAAAAGTTTCAATAAAATATTTAGTAGTTTCACTAATTTTATTTGTTGGTGGATGGATAGTATTATCAGAGTTGAACACGAAAACTTTGTTTAACATGAAATATGTACTAGATGGCACAATCTGGCTCGTCGTCATATTAGGCGATGCTTGCTTATTGCTTTATGATATGTTTAGAGTAATCGACGGAAAGACAGGAAAGAAGAAAGAAGATCATAAATCTAAAGACAGCAAAGGAAACAAGGTAGACCAATTCTTCAATCGTGATTTTGTAACTGAACAAGAATTAAAAACTAATAAAGCATATAATTATAATACGTTATCTACAATTAGAAGTTGTAAGAAAGATGGAATTTTGGTTAGAGCACATGAAAAAGGTGGCAATATGGATATCAACTTTGTTAAGCCTATTCACACATTAGTTGTAGGAACAACCTCATCCGGTAAAACCCGTAGATTTGTCGTACCAAGTTTACAAATTATGAGTATGACTGCAGCAAAGCCATCATTCATCGTCACTGACCCTAAAGCAGAATTATATAACTTAAACGCTAAAAAATTAAAAGATGAAGGTTATGATGTTAAAGTACTTGACCTAAGAGAACCTTCTAAATCTATTCAATGGAATCCTTTGATCTATCCTTATGATATGTACACTCGATCATTCAATCTCGACCAAGAAGTACGTGTCCATCAAGCAGGAGATAATCCAAAACAATATAATTTAATTATTGAGAAAGATTTTGATTACACAATTACTCCATGGTTTGAATTTAATGGCAACGCTTTTGTAGACCAAAGTGTATTAGAGAGTGAAATGCGAATTGTCGCAAAAGAACTTCGTGACAAAACAGATGAGGCCGTTCAAGATATTTGTGCTACTTTATCTCCAATTGAAAATGGTAAAGATCCAAGTTGGGAAAAGACAGCAAGGCGTTTGATTCAAGCAGTAATTACAGCAATGTTAGAAGACTCTCAAATTCCAGAACTTGGTTTAACTAGAGAAAAATTCAATTTCTATAATGTATATAAAATTGTTAACACAACCGACAGTGGAAGAGAAACTTACGCAACACTTAAAAAATATCTATTTAATTATCGTGATAAATTTAGTAAAGTTCCAGACCTTGCTTCAACAGCCCTTCAAAACGCAGACACAACAAGTAAAAACTACATGGGATTTGCTTCAGGTATGGTTTCGCTTTTTGCAGATAGTGGTATAAGTTTCTTAACTGAGAAAACAGAAATAGACTTTATTGACATTGATGAAAAACCTACTGTAGTATTCTTAATTATTCCAGATGAAATTAGAATACGTTATCCTTTAGCAATATTGTTCGTAACTCAACTATACAAACGACTTGTTACAAAAGCACAATCTTTAGGCGGCGAATTAAAACGTCACGTTTACTTCTTACTAGATGAATTCGGTAATATGCCTAAATTCCCAGAGTTTTCTTCAATTATGACCGTAGGTCGTGCCCGTGGTATCTTCTTTGAATTGTGTGTTCAGTCTTATAGCCAATTATATCAAGTTTATGGTCAAGAAGAAGGTAAAATTATTAAGGAGAATTGTCCTATTCAAGTTTACGTTTCAACTGAAGATATGACTACAAACAAAGAATTTAGTGAATTACTTGGCAAGAAAACAATATATAAAGAAAATGTAACTAAATCAAAAGGTGCTGACGGAAAAGACAACAACACTACAAGTGAACAAGAATTATCTATTCCTATCGCTTACCCTGAAGAGCTTATGTCATTTAGAGATAAAGGACAAGTTGTATTTAAAACATTTGAACCCAATGCGTGTATAAAAACCGAAATGACACACGCTAATGAATCAAAGATTTACGATTTATCACCAATGTTTGGTTCATTTGTACAACGTCGTGCTATGGATGAAGAAAGTGTCTTTTATGATATAAAAGATCGTAACAAAGTTTTAGCCGATAAACATGGCGACACCGATGACGATGACGACGATTTATTCTAAAAAAAGAAAAACAAACTTAGTCTGTTAATTTTGAAACTAGCAGAATATAAAAACTAAACACTTTAATCTAAAATCAGATTAGAGTGTTTTTTTATTCCTCTCTTAATTGCAAAATAAAACAAGTACTTCCTCCGATGTCAAGGTTTAAACAATTAGTTCAATGCATTTTAACCTTGACTACAAGGAAGATTTGTTTACACTGTAAAAAAATAGGGAAGAAAAAAGCAAAAGAGTGAAGTGCGTACGCTTTGCCAGCACGAACTCTTTTGCTTTAAACCAATTTTCTTTTGTGTGCTTGTCTTCGATGGAGCGATTCGGGGTCCACAAAAATGCGTAAGCATTTTAGGGGTGAAAGCCTCACCGACTTGTATCAGACAAGCACACGTTTAACTGCCATTTATATATTTTTGTTAATTTTTTTAAAAATATAATATTTCCACTTGTCTATGCTTTCTATATTTTCAACAAATTTAAAGTATTTCTTTGAATGTTCTTTCAATTTTTCAAGTGTGTAAGATATAAATTTTCTTGCATATATTTCACCATTATATTCACTAGTTTCCTTTATTTCATCTCCATCTCTAACAACAATTAACATATATCCATTATCTTTGAGTACTTCATCCATGTTTTTAAAAGCCTTTTTTAAATCATTTTCTTCAATGTGAACTAATCCCGCAATACATACTAATCCATCAAATTCACCTAAATCTTTATATGAATTTAATATGTTCTTGTTGTAAAATTCTAATTCTGGATTTCTTTCTTTTGCAATTTTAAGTTCTTTTTCACTAATGTCAATACCTACGACACTTGCACCCAATCTAAGTAATCTCATACTTTCATAACCCGCACCACAGCACAAATCTAATACGCGTGGATTTATTGGTAAGTAACTTAGTAAACGTTTTAGATAAGGCAATAATGTTTCATTGTTATACCAATTATTTGCCCAAAGTTCTGCTGAATCGTTATAAAAATCTAATAAATTTTTCATATTGGCTCCTGTATAATTATTATAAATTAAACTAATCTCATTGTCAAATTTATATAAAAAATACAAGATAAAATATCTTGTATTTTGCTAGTTTCAAAGTTTATAGCCCTTCGGTTTGTTTTTTTATATTATTAATATGATTCAAAATTAAATTAAAAATTATTTAAGTTTTGCATCATTTTTTAGATAGTTTTATTTATATTAAAATACAACTTGAATAATATTTGTAACTATGTTATTATTAATACATGAAAATGAAACTACTTTCTCCCGCTGGAGATATGGAAAGTTTAAAGATAGCAGTTTTTAACGGCGCCGACGAAGTTTATCTTGGTGTGAAAGATTTTAATGCGAGAAACATTGAAGGATTTAACACGGAGACATTAAAACAGGCCGTAGATTTTTGCCACATTTTTTCCGTGCGTGTACATTTGACTGTAAATATACTTTTTACCAACGACGAATTGCAAGATGCTCTAGACTTAGTAGTAAATGCTTACAATTTAGGAGTGGACGCTTTTATTATTCAAGACATCGGTTTAGCAAGTCTTATTCACAATCTCTATCCTGAAATCGAAATGCACGCTAGTACACAAATGGGTATCCACAATTTAGAAGGAGTGCGTTTCATAGAAAAATTAGGTTTTAAACGCGTTGTACTTTCACGTGAAACTCCATTGGATGAGATAAAACGCATACACGAAAATTCTTCTATCGAGATTGAATATTTCGTTCAAGGTGCTTTGTGTGTTAGTTTTTCTGGAAACTGCTACCTTAGTTCATATATGTTCGACTGTAGTGGAAATCGTGGCAAATGTAAGCAACTTTGTAGACTTCCTTACGCTCTTTACGATAACGATAAGAAAATTAAAGAAGGCTACCTACTTAGCGCAAAAGATTTTAATATGTTAAATAGGTTAGACGATTTAGCAAATGCTGGAGTGGTGTCTCTTAAAATTGAAGGACGAGCAAGAAGGCCTTACTACGTAGGCGAAGCGACTAAAACTTACAGACAAGCGTTAGATAATATTGTATATAAGAACAATCTTGAACTAGCCTTTAATCGCGGTTATACTGAAGGCTATTTTAATGGAAATAATAATATAATTTCAAACAAGCAAAATCATATTGGTATCGAGATAGGAAAAGTAATCGACTTTAAAAGTGGCAAAAAGTTTAACGAAATAACCTTTAGTAGCAATAGAGAAATTAGTCCAAAATCTACTTTAAAATTTTTTGGCAGTGACGAGGTTGTTATCTCTGCCTTTGACTTAAAAAAGAAAGGTGATAATTATATCGTAACAACCACATCAAAAGTGTCAATCGGTGACACAGTAAATCTTATTAATGATTTTGATATCGAACAAAGCCTATTAAAGACAACAAGAAAACTCCCTTTAGTTATTTCTATTTCAGCAAAAATTAATGAGAATATTAAAGCATCTGTTTTTGTAAAGGGAGAAACCATTGAAATAGAAGGAGAGAAACTAGAAAAAGCAAAAAGTTCTCCACTTACAAAACAGGAATTAGTGGATAATTTTAATAAAACAAATTTATTTACTCCTAATTTGACAACTGAGTTAGATAATGTGTTTATTTTAAAATCTAAATTAAATGAATTTAGGCGACAAGTTTATGATAGCGTTATCCACAAACTCACCGATGTTAATCACAAAAATTTAGCAAAAACAAAACTAAAGAACGAGATTTTAAATGTTGAAAAATTAAAAGACTATGAATTTGTTGAAAATTACAAACAAATGAAAGCAAAAAATATTATATATAGTCCATCAAGTTATGACCTTGAAGATATTAAAATTTTTAAAGATATTTGCTTAAAACAAAACAAAAATCCAATTTTAAATCTACCTAACTTTGCTTTAAGTAAAGATATTGAATTATTAAAACAAATTATAACCGACACAAACATAATGGTTTTGGCAAACAACGTCTATGCTCTAGTTTTCGATACAAAAATAATAGCAGGTCCTATGCTAAACATTTACAACAATACTACTGCAAACTACTTAAATTTAACTTATCTCACAGCAGAAGGCGACGACAAAACAAAAGTGCCTTATATGACATTGAGACACTGCCCAATGAAAGAACACTTGAACGCAAACTGCGCAAATTGTCCATACCGTGAGGGTTTCAAAATAAAAATGCAAAACGGAAACGAAATGAAACTAAAACGTATAAAGATGTCAACCTGCACTTTCTATCTTACAGATTAAAGTTTTAAAACTTACTTATAAATATAAAGAAAAAATCATCTTTAAAGTCATCTTTTAAATTTGAAGCGATATGAAAATTAATAAGACATGCCCACTTCATAGATTTAAATTTACAAGCATTTTAGAATATTAATTGACGTTCATTTTTATCGCATAACCATATTATTAAAAAAATATGTCATCAATTAGAAGAACAAACTTGACTATAAAAAACAAATCTCTTATGAAATTTTGTTTTTGTTTTAATATAAAAAAATATACTAATCGAAATTCCAATTAGTATATTTATTTTTAATAAATTAAATCGTCGGTTTTTCCAGCATCTTTTACTCTTTGTATGCCTTCACCGTATTCGATAGTAGCATATCCTATTCTCTCAATCAAATTCATAATTAAATTTTGTTGCTTAACCACATCGTTACATTCTCTAATATCGCCAGCAAGGTCTCTTATATCCTCTTGATCCATTGTACATCTTCTAGTTCCTTGATAAAGTGCTACTAACTTTTTTACTATCCTATTATTGTTTATTAAAATAGTTTTTTCGTCTTGATCTTTTTCTTTTTTCATATCGTCCACAACTCCTACCATGCATTCAGCAAAACTATTCTTTTTACTAAATCTCTTGTCCATATTTTCTCCTATCTTTAGATTAACATAAAATCTTCAATTTGTCAATAACACATATATTTTTAGGAAGAATTTTTAATTTAAATCAATATCTACAATAATTCACTGCAAAATTTGTAAGACAATTAACAAGCTCTCTATAGCCCTATGTTACTAATACAGAAATTTACGTTTAAATAACAGTTTTAAACCTATTCTAGTCACAATTCATAAAAAACAACTTAAAATATTAAAAGTATACAATTTTGTAATTTCTATTGACAAAAGAAAATTTTAATGTTAACATATAATAGTCGCTAGTAACATAGTATATTAATATCGCGGGGTGGAGCAGCACGGCAGCTCGTCGGGCTCATAACCCGAAGGTCGTTGGTTCAAATCCAACCCCCGCAACCAATAAAAGTGAGTTAAATAACTCATTTTTTTATTTTATTCCCTTCGCGTTGTACTAAGTATAAATAGCGTAAGGTCACAAGTTCAAATCAAGCAAGCGCAACCAACAAGAACCAAAATTGAACTTTAAGTTTGATTTTGGTTTTTTTAATTTTATCCATTGACAAATTCGAACAAATGTTCTATAATATGGTAATGATTTTAAGTGTTTCAAGAAGGACAGATATTCCGGGATTTTATAGCGATTGGTTTTTTGATAAGTTAGACAAAGGTTTTGTTTTAGTGCCTAACCCTATTGCTCCGGAAAAGGTTGCAAGAATTAAACTTGAACCATTTAAAATTGAAAATGTAAGCGAAAATTTACTTGGCGATAAAACGATTGAAACAAGCGGAAACATTGAAGGAATAGTGTTCTGGACAAAAAATCCAAAGCCAATGTTGGATAAATTAAATATACTAAATGATTTTGCATATTATTTTCTCTACACCCTAAACGCCTATCCAAAAAATATTGAGCAAAACTTACCAACACTTGAAGATAGAATTGAAAGTTTTAAAAAGTTAAGTGAGTTTTGTCCAATAATTTGGCGCTACGATCCCATTTTGGTAACTAATGAAATTGATGAAAATTGGCATATTGAAAAGTTTAAATATCTTTGTGAAAATCTGCGTGGTTACACAAAACATTGTAAAATTAGTTTTTTAATTACCTCTTATAAGGGTTGTGCTAAAAATTTAAAAGCCCCAACCGAAACACAAAAACATAAAATTTTGTCCGCATTTTCAAAAATTGCAAAAGAAAACGGAATTCAAATTGAAGCCTGTGCCGAAAGTGAAAATTTTGAACAGTACGGAATTGTTCCAAGCAAATGTATTGACGGAGAAATTTTTGAAGAGTTATTAACTAAAAAACACAAAGATTTAGGAATAACCGTAAAACGCAAAAATAACAAACTCGATGGGCAAAGAAAAAATTGCGGTTGTATGCCGTCAGTAGATATTGGTAGATATGACACTTGTTTTCACGGTTGCGCATACTGTTACGCCAACAAAACCACTCAAAAATCAATGCTCATCGAACCCACCGGCACAATTTACGACCGCAAAACCGAATTAGAATTTGAATATAAGTAATAAAAAGGAATAGTATGAAATTTTTAGATTGTTGTACAGTAAATAATGCAGATGAAATAATTGAAAGTTATTGCATAATGAAGCAAAGAATTGAATCAAATTTAGAAGAAAAACACATTAAACAAATTTTAAAAGATTTTTTAATGCAGGTAGAGTTTCCAATTTTCTTTTTTCTGGAAGTGCATTGCACCTACGAAGAAGAATTAGAATTTAATGACAGTCAACTTCACGACAATACTTATTATTTAGATTATTGCCCAGTTGAAATTGCTGAAGAGATTATAAATAAGGATATTGATATATTATTAAACAGTGGCACTTGTCAATTTGGTTTCGGCTCAAGAAATCGCGACGAGATATATGTATGCAAATACAATAACGTATGTTTTTTTAGTGAAAAATCTATAAATCGATATGCTGAAATTTTAGAAAAATACAACATTACCAAAGTTGAAAAAATAAAAACTGCTTGGGACACTTTTTCACAAACCAACTATGGTGAAGCGAGAAATATTTCAATAAATAATATGACATATTACGACTTGATAGAAAAATATAGTAAGTTTGGAATGTATAAAGTAAAATAAAGTTCAACTTTGTTTATTTTCACTCAACCATAAAAAATAGCACTCGATTGAGTGCTATTTTTTTCGGGCTAAGTTTATGTTGTCCTTTTTTCTATTTTGAAGTTCTTTAATTGGATGGGCTTTGTCTTGATAGCGATAATCTTCGCCTCGTTTCGCTATCAATTTCTCGATAACTTCGTGGCTTGCAATTGACTTGTCGTCAGTTATCATTTCATTTTGATAGTTGAAGAAATCTGCGTTTGGTTTCAAATTCATAATATCAATATATGATTGTCTATTTCCCGTAAGCATTATAGTACGCTCTAATACTCTACGCACGTATTCTTTATTTGTGCCAAGTTTTAATAAGGTTGGAAATTCTCCATCACCTATAACAGCCTTATAGTCAGTTTTTTCATATTTTTTTAGCATTTCACAGGCAATTTTTAAGTGGCAACATTCCATGTTAAAATTATTTTCCCAAATTGCTTTAATGTTTTTATCGGTTTCTTCAATCATTGCGCTGTAATACAAATAACATTCTGTATATTCGTGCATTACCCACTGCATAAGCCAAGTACAAGTTGGATCTTTCAAACTCTCATATTGACTAACATGTTCTTCTTCGACCATGGCAATCTCGGCATAAAGTCTTCTACCTAAATCATTTTTGTACCATTGACTGATATTCATATAATAATTCATAGTTTGTTGTTCAGCAGCAGTTATAATTCCAGCGACCAATTTTGAGTAAATTTGACTTTTACTAGCGTTCATAGGTTTTCTCAAATTGTCTAAAGGATAACGATAATGTGCTAGTGTTGGCCTTCCTGGCATAATTTCTGTAAATTTGCCTACTAAAAATTCTGGATTGTCCTTTGGTTTATCTAACAGCATCAAATTGCTAAATCTGTACAAGTGGTCGAAATCTTCAAGAAGAGCAAAATTAAGCGCTTTTACGTTATCTTCATCTTTGTCGTTTTGAGCAAGGGTTGCAGTCAAGTCTATCGCTAATTGTTCGTACGCAATAGTAGTTTCTAAAATGCTTTCATTTATTGGTTTTAAGCATGCTATCATCTTTTGTTGCTGCTGCTCTTGATTTCTAACTAACGCGATCTTTTCATTAATTTCTGGTATGTTGCAGTGGCGTGCAAATTGGTGCAAAAACCAAACACTTTCGTACTCTGTTCCATTTAATAAGATTACTCTAGTTTTTGTGTATGGACTTGCTTTCTTTTTGTTGTATGCATGTGGATACATATTGTTTAAAGAAATATTTAATTCATCTATATCTTTAGTTTCAACTTTTAATGGATTCATTTTAACCTCCATAAATATATTGACCGAATAGGCTTTTTTAAAACAATTAATAAGTAGAAAATTAAAAAATTAGTATTCCTTCCACTAATAAAGTAATTTTTCTTTACTTTAATCCTAGAATATGTTAAAATTTTGTTAGGAGAAGATATGGAAGAAAAGTTTAAACAAGCAGAGGATAGACTTGAAGTATTGTCTAAGATTAAAGAACTGGAAAGAACAGGCGTTTTTGATAAAGATGTTGAAAACGACCCTCCTACAATAGAACTTTTTCCTGACCAAATAGACTATAAAAGAAAGAAATTAAAAAACAAGATTTTAAGATACTTTACTTTCAAAGGTGCTGAAAAAATGCTTAATAATTTAATAGAGAATAATATATTACGCATTAACGGTATTGAGGGCATAGAAAACTTACAATCAATCAAAACCGGCGCGATTTTAACTTGTAACCACTTTAATGCGTTTGATAGTTTCATCATGGAAATTGTGTTTAGAAAAGCTCAATTTAAGCATAAAAGAATGTATAGAGTTATTAAAGAAGGAAATTACACAAATTCTCCAAAAGGCTACGAGATGATAATGCGTCATTGTGACACACTTCCTTTGAGTTCTAATAAAGATACGATGAAAAAATTTATGCGTGCCACTAACGAATTAATTCAAGAAGGAAACCTAGTTTTAATTTATCCTGAAGAAAGTATGTGGTGGAATTACAGAAAGCCAAAACCACTAAAACCAGGCGCATTTAGATTCGCGATAAAAAACAATGTTCCTGTCGTACCTATATTTATTACTATGGAAGATAGCACAGACATTGGACCTGACGGCTTCCCTATTCAAGTGTATACTATTCATATTGAAAAACCTATATATCCAGACGCAACAAAAGACTTACATACAAACATTGAAGAGATGAAAGATAAAAACTTTAATATATGGAAAGACATCTATGAAAAAGTTTATAACAAGCCTTTACAATACGAAACTGAAGTGATAGACGAAAATACTGATCCAATTGTTAAAAAATATGCAAAAAATAAAATTTAAGCACTTCTTAGTGCTTTTTTTATTGATAAAAAAAAATTACATATTGACAAATCGACTAACTAGTGTTATGATAGCGTCACTAAAAGGGTCAGTTATGTCATTATTATCAGATATAAGTAACAGAATTAAGTCAAAAAGACAAGAAAACGATATTAATTTTTTTGAAGAACTTTTAACTAATGAAATCAATGAGGAATACGAACTAAAAGAAAGTTGGCAAAAAAGAAGTAAAAATTATGCTAAGAAAATGAACCAACTTTTGTCTTTTGCTAGAAAAAATAATAACGAAAACATTTACTACTTCATTAAATCAACAATTTCATTATATGGTAAAATTAAAGAGTGTAATAATAAAAGTATGTGGGGATTTTCGTCATATCATGTAGAACTTTTTATGCCATCTTCAGTTAGAAAGAGAATTGATGATATGTATAATGATTTAATTAAAGATATAGCAAGCCAACTAAAAGAATTAAATAATTAAAAAAATCTCAAATCAATGAGATTTTTTTAATCTTTATTAATATTGTAAAAATCAATTATACTTTTAACCCCTTCTTTACTCATGAAACATTCACAATCAGTTAACGGATTTAAAACGATACCACCACAATTTTCTTTTTTTGTCATAACTATTTCAAATACTTTTTTTACTCCAAAAATCATCACACCCGTTCCTAAACGATTTCGAAAAAATTTCATATCAGAATTGATAGGAAAAAATTCACCCTTGTCTATAAATTCAGGGAATGTACACCAGTTCACACAAATGCGGCCTTGTTCGTCTTCATTTGTTGGTATATAGAGATAGTCATTATTGGCATACATTGTAGCCAAAACCTGCAATGGCAAATTTTCTTTTTTAGGATCATCTTTACATGTATATATTGCTTCTGATAATTTTGATAATTTTTCTTCCATAATTTCTCCTTTAATAATCTGATTCATCAACTTTGTATTCAATAAATTCATCTAAACTACGACTGTCCGTAAATGTTGGATCATTGTAATAAATTTGTATATCAAATAAATCAAAACTTCTCGATTTTAAATGACACTTTAAGTCTGCATTTTTTGGTACTTTAAACAAATAAAATTTTCTTTGATATTCATTGTTCAATACCAAATACCAATCCTTTTCCAATTTCACTTTATTAGGATTAGCCCAATACAAACGGCTATAACTGTTAGATGAGGCAAATGTACAGTTGTTGTAATTAATCGAATAGCCCTTATCTTTAAAAATTAAAATTGCTAATTTTTTTAAAGTACTTGTATCTGTAATACCTTTATGTAAACTTTTATTATTTTTTTCTTCATCTCTATTAACAACTTCTATTTTAGGTTCATCCTCATGCTCGGTTTTAATTTCGATTATTTGTTTTTCATCAAGAACTTCAATTGGTTTTGTTTCTTTCTCAGTAATATTTTGCTTCTCTGCCTCTTTTGAAATTTTCCATCCTTCCAAGCAAAAAATAATTATAGTTGAAAACATTGAGGCTATTAAAATTATAACATACTTGTTTGCCACAATCTCTGAAATCCCAGCTATTACTCCTAATATTGAAATAGACACTAGAGATTTTTTATAACCAATAAAAAATTTAACAATTGCATAACATACATAAAATGCTATCATTGAACCTATTAATTCATATAACATAATCAATTTCTCCCTGTTGGTACAAGATGCTTGTACATTTAAGTTTATTATACAAGATACTTGTACAATTGTCAATGAAAAGAAATGAAGTTAAAGGAAAATATAAAATTTTTTAGGAAATCATTAGGACTAACTCAAGATAAGTTAGCATCTCTTTTAAACGGAAAGAAAAGTTTGATTTCTAATTATGAAAATGGTTATTCTACTCCAGATATAGAAACATTAATAAAACTTGCTGATATATTTCAAATTTCACTAGATGAATTAGTTGGAAGAAAACAAATTTAATGGAATTTTGTTCCATTTTTTTGTTTTTGTGCTATAATAGTGACTAGGAGAAATTATGAAAGAATTTAAAACTGTTCCTATAACTCTAGTTACAGGATATTTAGGTAGTGGTAAAACCACATTGTTAAATCACATTTTAAGTAATACAAACGGATACAAATGCGCTGTCATAGTTAACGATATCGGCGAAGTAAATATTGATGCAGAGTTGATTGAAAAAGGTGGAGTTGTTAACAAGAAAGAAGAAAGCCTTGTTGCCCTACAAAATGGCTGTATATGCTGTACACTTCGTCAAGATTTAATCGAACAAATTCACGACATTATTAAACAAAATAAATTCGACCATATCATTATTGAAGCAAGTGGAATTTGCGAGCCTATTCCAATCGCGCAAACTATAACCTTTTTAACTGAAAGTTTCAAAAAACAAGGTATGCCGATTTACTGCAAACTTGACGCAGTAGTGAGCGTTGTTGATGCTCTTCGTATGGTACAAGAGTTTGGCTGTGGCGACGAACTTGTTAAAGACAATATTGAAGAAGACGACATTGAAAATCTAGTTATTCAACAAATTGAATTTTGTGATGTGCTTGTATTAAATAAAGTAAGCGAAGTAAGTAGCAACGAACTCGTTAGACTAAAAAAGATTATTAAAAATCTTCAACCAAAAGCAAAGTTGATTGAAACCGACTACTCAAAAGTAGACCTTAAAGAAATCCTTGACACCAACGCTTTTGATATGGAAAATGTTTTGACATCTGCAGGTTGGTTCCAAGAAATTGACAAAGACAACACAGAAGTTTTAGAGCATGAACATCACGACGACCATGATGACGATGATGACGAGCACGATGAACACGAACATCATGAACACCATCACGAACATCACCATGACCACGAAGGTGGCGAAACTGAAGAATATGGAATTGGTACATTCGTTTACTTCCGTCGTAAGCCTTTTGATAGACTTAAATTTGAAGATTGGACAAGTCGTGATTACGGTAAACAAATAATAAGATCAAAAGGCTTAGTTTACTTTACTGACGACACCAACGAATCATTTATATACGAACAAGCAGGCAAGCAAAAAGTTTTAACTGATAATGGCCCTTGGTACGCAACACTTCCAAAATATCAAATAGAGCAACTTCTATTAAATGATGAAAAATTCCGTCACGATTGGGACGAACAATACGGCGACAGAATGATAAAACTAGTGTTTATTGGTCAAAAAATCGATAAAGCAAAAATCATTAGTGAACTAGATTTGATTTAAAATCTAGTTTTGCTGTTGGGAGATTTATCGACCTTCAATTAAAACTAGTGTTCATCGGTCAAAAAATCGATAAAGCAAAAATTATTAGTGAACTAGATTTGATTTAACACTATAAAGGACAAAAAGTCCTTTTTTATTTCTTTTAAAATATTGAAAATAAATAAAAATATGCTATACTATTAATAATTTAACTCATATATTGAGGAGAAAATATGAAATTAATTGTTGGGTTAGGTAACCCTGATGGAATATACAAAAACACTTAGCTCTACTCGTAAACTCATAACGAGAGTAAGTTGTTTTTCTTTAATTTAATTTTTGGAGGATTTATGAAGTTAATTGTTGGGTTAGGTAACCCTGATGGAATATACAAAAACACTTACCACAACGTTGGATTTAACGCTGTTGATTTTTTTGCTAAAACTAAGGGTTATGAAATAACAAAAAACAAATGTAAGGCTCTTATCTATAAAGGTGAGGATTTTATTCTTGCTAAACCTTTGACTTATATGAATTTAAGTGGCGATAGTGTTATGGAACTAAAAAAATACTTCAAGATTTCCTTAAACGATATTCTTATAGTTCTAGACGATATCGACATGCCAAAAGGTAAAGTCCGATTTCGTTTATCAGGCAGTGCAGGCACTCATAATGGACTTAGAGATATAGTTTCAAAAGTTGGCTCTACACCTAGAATTAGAATAGGTATTGGAAGAGATGAAAAAATGGATTTAAAAGATTATGTTTTATCCTCAATAGATCCTCAAAGCAAAGAAATTTTGTCATCATCATACTTAACTGCGAGCAAACTTATTGACGACTTTATTGCAGGAAATTTATGTCAAGATACGACGATTTAATATCTAATTTAAATAAAAAAACAATATTTTTATGTGGTTTAGGTTTTGGTGAAACTTGTGCAGTTATAAAAGATATACCTAAATCTCTTTTTGTATGTAAAGATATTAAAACATGTGAAAATGTGAGTAAACAATTGTCTGCTTTAAAAAAAGAAAATGTAGTTATTGACGACTTTTCGAAATTGTTCACTCTGTCAAAATTTGAAAGCAATCAAAATAAACTTGATTTAATAAAAGCGCTCGATAAATTTATTAACGAAAACATTGTTATAGTTACTACTGTTGATATATTTTTTGTTTTCTTTAGCGATGTAAATAGTTTTAAATCTCAATATTTAACTTTAACAAAAAATTTAGACTACAATATAGAAGATGTTGAGAGTGAGTTGATAAAAATGGGCTACAAAAAAGTCGAATCAGTTACAACTCAAGGCGAATTTTCTCGTCGTGGTGATATTTTAGACATATTTAATGTGATAGACGACAATCCTACTCGATTCGATTTCTTTGACACAAATTTAGACGCAGTCTACTCTTTTGATAGTTTGTCTTACGAACACTTGGAAAACTTAAACACTAAAAATATTGTTCCAAATTCTATTAGTATTTTTACTGATAAAGAAAAAAATGAAATAGTATCGAAAATTTCCAAATACAAAAAAGACTCTAGTTTAATAGGCGAGTTGATTAGTGACATTGAAAACAGTCAAGATGTTCCTAATGAATTCCTTTTACCATTTGCTAACTTAAAATCTTTTACTGATTACAACTTGCCAATCATTTTTTACGAAGAATTAGAACTAGTTAGTCACTTTAACTTTCAAATAAACAATATCTTCAATAAAATTGAAAGTATGTTTAAAGGTGAATTGATAGATTTATATAAATCAAATTTTCAATCAAATTTTTTTGAATTTATCGAAAAAAACAAAAAAAATATAATTTTCATAAACAAAACTGACATAAAC
>JAZRUZ010000006.1:0-12632 GCA_045598895.1 Candidatus Onthoplasma sp.
CGCAAGGAAAACTTTTCGAAATGATATTTATAAAGATTATAAAGGGCAAAGAAAAACAACTCCGCCAGAATTAATTGAACAATTTCCTCTTATAAAGCGTATGCTGTCGTGTATGAAAATTCAAACTTTTGAATTTGAGAACATTGAAGCAGATGACATAATAGGAACAATTTGCAAAAAAACAAATTGTGAAAAAGTCATTCTTTCTGGGGATAAAGATTTATTTCAATTAATTAACTCACAAACAACTGTTTGCCACACTAGAAAAGGTGTAACCGATGTTGTAATGATGAATGAAAAAGAACTTAAAAATTTTATGAATATAGAAAAAAATCAAGCAAATTGCAACAATTGTGATGGTAATTAAAAAATTTTTGAAACTAAAATCTAAAATCATACTACTAGACAATACAAAAATAGATACAATTTTTTCATCAAAATTTGTATAAATTAAAGCAAAATAGAGGGCGAACAGGAAAGGTGCTACCCCACATAATTTCACATTTCCCATAAGAAAACATAATAAAAAAATCGATAAATATTTGAGTATAATTTTAAAATTAAATTTTTTAACCATAAAACACCTAAAAAAATCGTAACACATATGTGCTTTATGGTTAATGAGAATTTTAAAGTAAATTAATAGAAAAAATCTAAAAAAGAAAAATCAAATCGAAAACAAATCTATACAAAATTGAACTGCACATTTTCACAATAAAAAACTAGATTGCTCTAGTTTTATATTTTTAATACTATTTAGATAAATATTCTTCATCTCTTTTAATTGTTGCTTCGACCTTATCTTTAAAAGATATTGGACTAGCACAAGGTTTAGATTTTTCTTGTTTTAAAACACCTCGTTGTTTTAAATTTCTCATTTTTTTTATTAAATACCAATTTTTTCTACTGTATCTCATTTATTCTCCTTATATTAGTTATACAAGTATATGCCATTGAAACAAATATGTCAAATTTGTTTTTTATAGTTGTTAAATTTTAAAATTTCATTGACAAAAGTATAAAATTGATTTAAAATGTAAATATAGATGTAAATCTAGAGATAAAAACTATGAAGATGCATAGTAGTTTACTTATTTCATTATAGAGAGAGTGCTCATCGGCTGAAAGGTACTCATGTTCAGTAGGTAAATGAATTTCGGCATTGGAGTTGCTGTGTGAAAAGGAAACGTTAAACACAGCCAGACAAAACTGTAAAAATGTAATGAGGTTATTTTATAACGAATGTCGGGTGGTAACACGATTTTTAGTCGTCCTAACAAATGGGGACGATTTTTTATTGAAAGGAGAAGATATGCAAGAAAAAATTGATAGTCTTTTAAAAGAAATTGAAGAGAAAGTAACAGCCATACAAACAAGTGCAGAATGCCAAAATTTAAAAGTAGAATATTTAGGAAAGAGTGGAAAAATCACTGAACTTTTTCGTTATATGAAAGAAGTCCCAAATGACCAAAAACAAACAATTGGTCAAATTTTAAACAGCGCAAAAGTTAAGGCTGAAAGTTTAATAAACGAGAAAGATCAAATTTTATCTAACCTGGAATTAAACGAAAAACTTATGAAGGAAAAAGTTGATGTAACTCTCGATATTGATAGCGACGAAATAGGCGCACTTCACCCTGTAACAATCGACTTTATTCGTATGGCAAACATTTTGACAGGTATGGGATTTAGCCAAATTGATGGTCCTGAAATAGAGTTAGATAAATACAACTTTGAATTAGTTAATGTTCCTAAAGATCATCCAAGCAGGGACATGCAAGATAGCCTTTATATTACAGATGAAATCTTAATGCGTACTCAAACTTCCAACACTCAACCTAGAGCAATGGAAAGAATAAAACCACCTTTCAAAGTGTTTAGTTTTGGAAGAGTATTTAGAAAAGATGAAATTGATGCGACTCATACTCCAGCCTTCCACCAATTAGAAGGTATCTATATAGACAAAAAAGTGTCACTCGCCGACTTAAAACACGACTTGTCTACAATGCTTAAAAAATATCTAGGCGAAAGCACTAAAACAAAATTTAGAGCAAGTTTCTTTCCATTCACTGAGCCAAGCGTAGAAGTAGACGCCGAATGTAATGTATGCCATGGAAAAGGTTGTCCTGCTTGTAAAGGCGCTGGTCAATACGAAATATTAGGTGCAGGCATGATCCACCCTCACGTTCTAGAGATGAACGGCATTGATCCAAACGAATATAGTGGTTACGCGTTCGGTTTAGGATTTGATAGATTCCCTAAAATGCGTTACAAAATACCAAACGCAAAAGTAATGTTCGAGAACGATGTGAGATTTATTAGGAACTTTAAATAATGTTCATATAAATCGAACGAAGTATTCCAGTTGTTAAACTGGTTAACGATGTGAGATTTATTAGGTACTTTAAATAGGAGAAAATTATGTTCGAAAATACTGGAAAATTAATTAAATTAACAGCAGAAGTGCTTTTCCTTATATCAATATTAGCAGATGTAATTTGCTCGTTGTTTGTATTTAATAAAATGTTTACATTTTGGCTTGGATTGATTTATTCAGTATCTGGACTAGTTGGTTCATTTATAGCATGCTTATTGTTATATGCTATAGGAGAATTGGTAGAAAACTCAACTGAAAAAATTAAAACCTTAAAAGAAATAAACGAAAAAATGAAAAAATAGGAGAAAAAATGAAAGTATTATTATCTTGGATTAATGACTATATCGACATATCAAATTTAGAATTAAAAGACATAACAAAAGGTCTTACTGATTCTGGTTTTGAAGTCGAAGAAGTCATAGATAAATCAATTGGATTAGACAAAGTAGTTGTTGCAAGAATTACAAGTATCGAGCCTCATCCAAACGCTGACAAATTGGTTATTTGTCAGGCTAATTATGGTTTTGGTAAAACTCAAATTGTGACTCATGCTAACAATATGAAAGTTGGAGATAATGTTCCACTTGCTCTAGATGGCGCAAATCTTCCTAATGGCGCTGTAATAAAAAATGGCGAGTTAAGAGGAGTAGCATCAAATGGAATGTTTTGCAGTGGTGATGAACTCTGTATAGACAACGCTATCTACCCGGGTGCTGAAGTTGATGGACTTTTAATATTAGATAAAGATTTAAAAGAAGGTACTCCAATTGCTGAAGTCTTAGGACTTAATGAAATTATATTAGATGTCAATGTTTTGCCAAACAGAGCTGACTGCAACTCTATATATGGTATAGCAAAAGAAATTGCAGCCTTCCACAATCTTCCAATCAAACAACTTGATTTATCGTACTCAACTAATTCTAACAAAAAAGTTAGTGTAAATGTATTAGATAATGAACTTTGTCCTAGATACATGAGTTGCGTAGTTGAAAATATAAAAAATGGCGAAAGTCCAAAATGGATGCAAAAGAGATTATCTCTTCTCAACCACACTCCTCACTCATTATTTGTAGATATTACAAACTATGTTTTATTGGAAGTTGGTCAACCTATGCATGCTTTTGATTTATCTAAAATCAAAGGCGAAAAAATTATCGTAAGACGTGCGTGCGACGGAGAAAAATTAACAACTCTTGATGAAAAAGAGCACGAGTTAACTACTAACAATTTAGTTATCGCAAATGAAGTTGAACCTATGGTTATCGCTGGCATTATGGGTGGTCTTGAGTCAGGTACATTTAGTACCACAAAGAGTGTAATGTTAGAAAGTGCAAACTTTAATTACGCAAATATTCGTAGATCATCTCACCAATTGGGTATGATGAGTGACAGTTCAATTCGTTACTCTAAAGGTGTAAATATTGAAAACACAGAAATTGGTTTGAAACGTGCTTTGAATTTAATTACAAAACTAAATGCAGGCGAAATCTCTAGTGAAATTGTAGATATTCACTCTTCCCTTCCAACTGAAAGGACAATCATAAGCAATGCAGAAAAAATAAATGAACGATTAGGATTAAATATACCTGTTGAAACTATGCGAGACATTTTAAATCGATTAAATATTAAGACAACTTCAAACGGAAATATTTTAACTTCAATTGTACCAAGGGAGAGAATTGACCTTGAAAGAGAGTGCGATATTTGTGAGGAAGTTGGTAGAATTTACGGATTAGATAAAGTTTCTATCGACGACTCAACTGCTACCGACTTTACAACTGTAGGCGAATTGACAACAGAACAACAAGTAATTAATAAATTGAAAACAACCTGCGCATTAAATGGTTTTAACGAAACCTTGACATGGCAATTTGGTAGTCCTAAAACTATAGAAAAATGTGGACTAGATGTAGAAAAACATATAAAAATAAGTAATCCAATTGGACTAGATTATAGCGTATGCAGAACAACATTAATTCCAGGTATGTTAAATACAATTTCCTTTAATCTAAAACAAGGAAATAAAAACTTGAAATTGTTCGAATTAGCAAGAGTATTCATTCCTAAATCTCTTCCTTTAACTGAACTTCCTGACGAGCACAACAATTTAGTATTAAGTTTAACAGGCAACTATGATTTCTTTAAATTGAAAAGCAAATTAAACAATATAATTGCATCAAATGGTATAGAATTAGATTATCGTCAAGCACAAAACAATATGTTCCATCCAGGAATTTGTGCTGACATCTATTTATACAATAGAAAGATTGGTGAAATTGGTGAAATTCATCCTAAAATTAGAGAAAATTTTGAAATAAATCAAAAGGTTTATATTGCAGAAATTAATTTAACGAACATTATTGCAAGGTTAAATGATAGACATTTAGGATTATCTCCTGATAAATTACCTTCAATAGAAAGAGATTTAGCATTAGTTGTTGATAAAGATGTTCCAGCAAGCGACATTATAAAAACTGCTATAAAAGTAGACAAAAACATTATTGAAAATTGTAAAGTCTTTGACGTTTACGAGTCAAGTTCTCTAGGCGAAAACAAGAAAAGTGTTGCAATAAGATTTAACATAAGACAAATCGAAAAGCCTTTAAACGATAATGAAATTTCTACAATCGTAAATAAGATTATCGAAGCAGAGATTTTAACTAACAATGCTACATTAAGAAATTAGATAATAGAAAATCTTGCAAAACAGCATTTTATATTTACAATAAGAAACCCAATCTCTCACGAGATCACGTTTTGTTGTTTACACAAAAATAAGTGAACTATAAGTTCACTTTTTTTGTCAAAGTTCTATTGTTTTAAATTTTAATATTAATATGTGCTATCTATTTTGACACTAACATCAATAGTTAGTTCATCTAAGAAATTTTCAATTCCGACTTGTTTAACATACTTTGTCGTTTCTCCATTTTTTAAACTATCAAATTTATCAAATAAAGAAATTAAATCCAATTTATTTTGTTTGCAAAATTCAATTGCTTCGTTTATTTCTCTTTTGATTTTCTCACTTAATTTATCTAAAACATAATCATCAATAAACTCTTTATTACGCATTAAAAATTTATCGGTAGGGAAAGGTTGATTTACTTCTTCAATAAAAACTTCAAAAGTGCATTGAACTTTAACTTTAGGCTTCCCTTCATAAAATATTGGCTTCGTTTTTACTTTACCTTTTGTTATATTAAACATAACACTCGCATTTTCATACAATTCATTATTTACATTGTCAATTGTAATAACTCCTGCATAATTTTTTGCTTGTAACATATACAATTTTTTTGTCATGTCGCTATCTATATCTAGTACTTTAACACCATTTTTAAACGCACTACTTGACCCATCATTTATAATGTAAATTTTTGGTTCTGTCATTTGCTGACCATCTTGAGATTTGGGATCCTCGCCGGTACTTGCCACTTCTACTGCGTTTTCATCTTTTTCAACACTAACTTTAATCACAGGTAAAACATCTATAGAAGTAGTGCTATAATAATTTTTGTAAAACTCTTCTATATTCGAATTGTTTGCTTCAACATAACTTCTATCAAAATTTAACATTTCTTGAATTTTTAATTGTTTTTCAGTGTACAACCTTTCTACTCCTTTAACAAAATTTTCTAGTTCTCCACTAAAATTTATGAGCAGTGCATTACGGCTTATTTTTTTCGTTCTCACCATAAAATCAAGTACTCCCATGAGTCCCGTTGACGCTACATTATCACCAAAAGCAATCATTTCACATTGAGAAAAACCCATGTTTTTACCAATAATCATACCCAATCTTTCAACAGCATCACCAAGAGTTTTCCCTGATGAAGAATATATTTGATAACCTAATTTGTTTTGACTTGCTGGAGTCAAAGTAGTAACATATACATTTATTTCATCATCAATTAATTCTACAGCCATATTGGTCACAATTGCTTCCGTTTGACTCATGCTTGGTTTGCTTAATTCAGGAACTGTAAATATTAAGAAAAGTATTATTAGCCACACTATAAGACATCTAGGACTGAATATTAACTTGAACTTTTTCATGTTTCACTCCTTCCTTCTCTTTTCGTTTTCTTACTAAATATCCTATGATAATAAAATTTGGTAAAACGTAACTAGCGAGCATTGAAATTACACTTGATGCAAAAGTAAATAAAATAAATTCAGCATCAAGAACAATTTCATTATAAACACCCCAGAAAATGATATATGCAGATAACGCTAAAACTCCCCAATATGTTTTTTTGATATTAAATAGATACATAAACGACTTAACAAAGCAATACCCATACAACGAAAATTGTATAATTTGAGCAACAATCCAAACACTCACAATCAGCCAATTTATTTCGCCAATGCTAGAATTATTGTTGTTATATTGTGCTATATCACTTATTGCAAATTGATGCAATGAACCAACTTTACCATACAATCCATAGAAAACAAAATACACAAGCATAACTAGACCAATTGCTAGTAAAATAAACAAGGTTAGTTTAACTTTCTTTTTTTCTTTAAAATCAACACATCCAAACAATATAAATAAAAACGTAGATGAACCAAACCAATTTACATGTTTCCAACTATTTTGAACTAACGGAGTCAACCCATCTTTAAACATAGGTAAAAACTCCAAAACGTTTACGTTTGCTATTGTTTTTAATGCAATATATAGACAAACAAAGAGTATCAACAGCCAGAAAAATTCAGCAACCCTACCTATGTTTCTAACTCCTTTATACACCATAAATCCAGAAATTAAAATTAAAGGTATTCCAAATTTAAACCATACATAATTTTCATATAAGTTCTCTGTTACAAAAAATTCCATACCATTTCCAATGATGGCAATATCGATCAAAAATTTCAACATAAAAATAAGTAAAACAATTCTTGCAAGAACCGGACCTAATGTATAATTTAAAAATTCTAAAATGTTTTTATTCCCACTTTTTCGCATTAAATTGACAATAAGTAGGGCAAATACACCGTCATTAAACATATAGATAAGAGCAATTAACCAACCCATATTACCTGCGTCAAGATACAAAAAACCAGGCAAAGCAGACATCTTTGTTGTGATAAAACTTAAGAACACAAGTATTGAGAGTTGTCTATAATTTATTTTCATTTTTCACCTCTCCTTATCATGTTTTCGTCGCTATTCGCAACTGATTTCGGTCGCTTTTTCATCATTTTTATAGGCACTCTTTTGTACATATCTTTGTAGTCACTCCACAAATGTGGTGTAGTAGGTGCTAAATACGGAGTGTAATAACTATCAAAACTTGACAAATACGAAATTGTAAAAACACATAAAACAAGCAATCCATAAATACCAGATAAAGCACCAATTAAAACACCAATCAATCTTAAAATGCTGAATTGCGCAACTTGGCTAGGAACAATATAAAAGGTAATTCCAGAAAGTGCTACAATCATGACAGCAGGAGGACTAACCAAACCTGCAGCAACAGCCGTTTCACCTAAGATTAGCGCTCCAACAATTGACATCGCCATACCGAAATACTGAGGCATTCTTAAATTTGCCTCATACAAAATTTCAAACAGCAAGACGACAAAAAGTATTTCAAGAAATGGCGAAAAAGGTATTCCTTGAGTAGTGTTCATTATTGTTACTAAAAAATTAATTGGTATGATTTTATAATGGAATTTTTCTAACGCAACATAAACTCCGGGCAGTAGCACTGCTAAAACTACACCAACCAATCTCAGTATTCGAATAAAGCCAACTCTTATGGGTTGACTATAATAATCGTCACTATTTTGTAAATCTTCAATAAGTAAAAAAGGTAATGTTAAAGCGATAGGACTGCCATCTACTAATATTCCAACTCTACCTTCCAACATTTTACCAACTAATATGTCAGGTTTTTCTGTGTCTCCCACTTGTTTAAATAAAGATTTGGGATTTTTTTGTAAATAGGAAACAAGATAATGCGAATCAATAATTCCATCAATGTCAATATCTTTTAATCTCTTTAAAATATGTTTTACAACTCGTTTGTCAGCAACCGAATCAAAATAGACTACTGCCACTTGTGTATTTGTAAGTTTTCCAATATCTAGAGTCGTTACAACTAAATCGTCTGTTTTAACTCTTTTTCGAATTAATGCTAGATTGTTTTTAATGCTTTCGTTAAATCCTTCTCGTGGACCTTTAATAACAACATTTGTAGGTGGCTCAGCAACTGCCCTCGTTGTAATTTTTTCAACATCACAACCTAAAATTTTATTTGTTCCATCAATTAAAATTAAAGCATAACCTTTCAATATGTTTTCTATTGCAGAGGTTATATCGTCAAATTCTTTTACCTCTTGGCTTGCAAGCACTTTATCTCTTATATCACTTAGAACATCTTCACTCTTTGTGGGGAAATCTACTAAAGGATTAACAACTCCTAAATTAAGTAGCTCGCTATCAGTAATATCAGCAAGATAACAAATCTTAATTTTGGTAGCAAAAAACTGCACGTCTCGAGTTTTTAAATCACCACTATCGTGCAGTATTTGTTTAATTTCACTAAAAGTTTTTTCAACATCAACTACCATTGATGTTAGTTTAACTAATAATACTAAATTTATTCTACATTTGTTTTTGCTCTAGCAAGATAACAAATGATTGTATAATCCCCGTCTTGAACTAAGTATAAATCTTCTAAAATTTCCATCTCAACATTATAAGTCGAACCAATTCCACCAACACCATTAATAATGTTATTTATGAAGTTATAATCAAAGTCAACGTCAGTATTTTTAAATCTAAATTCAAACACGGCTGTTTTATAAGTTTCCGTATTTTCCTCAATAGTTGATTGTTTATTATTTAAATTGTATTTAGTGTAAATTATACTATTTAAAATAAAGTTTTGTCTTGGATCGTATGTTTTTGTTTTGTAATATTTTTGATATTCATTGTTGTAATCGTAAGTCCTATTGTAACTATAACCAGAAGATGGACGAGCATTATTTGTTGTTGTAGTGCCATTTACTTTATTAGTAACTTCTTTTAATTGATTTAACGTCAAACCAAATGTATCTTTTTCATAGTAATAGTAGTTAGAATTTGCTTCCTCATTGTTACAATATGCTGAAATAATATTGTTTGAGTTTGTTGTCAAATTTAAATGCGCATTTAAGTAACTATCACTTACTAAGTAATAAGCATGTCCACTAATACCATATATCGTTCCATTCATCTCTACATTATCTGAATTTGCAACATCTACATTGTACCAATTGTCATCTATACAAACTTTATTCCATACGTGTTTATTGTCATCAGTGTATCCATTTACAATTAGAGTTTTCACTCCTGCTATTCCACAAAGCAAACTATATGTTTTAGAGTAAGAATAATCAGTTGCAATTCTATCGCCTAAATAGAATTCTCCATCAAAATTTCCATTACTTTTGTCTAACAATTTTAATAATGTTCCTTCTAAATAATAAGCACTATCTAAACCATTAAACTCTATACTGTCGGCCAACTTATAAGCGTATTCAATCCAATCGAAAATAGCAGTTGATTTTTCGTATTCAGTCATATTTGATGTAATGATACTAGATAATACTTTCTTTGCATTTGAGTAAATTATTTCTGCAGTTGAAGAGTTACCAACAAATACAGGTTTCATATTATTTATAATAGCATATAGAAGTTGTTCACTTGTTTCAACATATTCTATTTTTGTTGATTTTTCAATAGCAAAATTAGTTCCATTTTCTCTTAAATCTTTATCTATATAACTAAAATCGTTCGCATAGTCAATTACACTCGAAGTTCTTTCTTTATCTATTTTATCAGTATTGAAATTGTTCGAATATTTTATCTTAATTTTCAGTCCAATTACTTTACCTAAAACATCAACCACTTCATAAGCGCTACCATTTGTATGAAGCATATCAATCTGTGATGGCTCGTTTAGTTCCGGATATGCTTTTAAAATATATTTAACAAAATCTTTATACAAGGTAGTAAATGAAGTATCACTATCAATAATAACAACGGAATGTTCTTTACTGCTGTATTTTAAATAAGCACTATTTTTAAAATCTGTAATAGATTTGTTATATGCAACTGTAGCATATTTAAGCAATAAATTTTTTAAAGTTTTATCTTTATTGAAAGTTTTAATAATTACAGTTTCTGTTTGAGGTACGTCATCGATAACAACAGGCTCACCATGTTCATCGACTATTTCTCTTTCGTCATAATAGAAGTCGTCTTCTGTAATTGTAAAATAGAGATTTAATCCGTCCGTTCCGTTTGAAGTATTAAATCCGTACAAATAGTAGTACCACAACAAATTCTTTAATTCATCAAAATCATCAATTACAAAATCATTCTCAGTGATTAATCCTAATTCTTGTCTAGAATAATCTTTTAAGTCGGTATATTTATAACTTAAAGTTTTCGTTTCACTCTTTGGGCTAGATTTATATTCACTTGCAGTATAACTTGTTGAACTTACCATTGAGTAAATCTCGAAACTATAGTTTCCTTCTTCTCTTAAATAAGGACTAATATTAAGTTCAGTCTTAACAACGGTTTTTTGCTCTTCAGTTTCATCTTCAGTGACTTCATGAGATAGAGTATCTCTTACTTCTACTTCGTATATAACTTTATGATTGTCTGTTATTCGTACTAAATAGTAGTCTGCCAAGTCGTCCCCTGTCCAACTTAACATAAATTTGTCTTTATCAATATTTTCAAACTCATCATTAATAATAGGTTGTTTTAAACTTGTTAATTCAATTGTTTTTATGAAAGGCTCACTTTCCCTACTATCAACATAACCAAACTTAGCAATTGATGTAACGTAAATATTATAAACACCGGCTTTTGAAATATAATCGGTAATGTCTTTTACACCTGTGACAAAGAACGGATTATCTAATTTAAGTTCGGTCAAATAATCTTTGTATGTAGTATCATTAGATTTTACTATTCTAACCAAATATTTTTCAGCATTTTCATCTGTCGCAAAAGACAAATAGTATGAGCCATCTTGTTCAGAAACATTGATATTTTCTACTGCTCGTAATTGTTGTCTTATAGTGTACTCAAATTTTTGAGAGTAAACACTTGATTGCATATATTCATTTGTTGGGTCAGCGTTTGCCTTAACACTAATTTCGTAAGTGCCAGGATTAGTCATATAATCTGTAATATCTACTTTTTGTAATCCTTCAGTTCCTTCAATATTAAATCTAACATAGTTAATTAAAATGTCATAACTAACAGCGCCATCTACTGCATAAAATTTTAAGTAATATTTAACTCTATCATTTTCTTGCACTCTTTCAACTGGTGCAGTAACCCCATCAATCTTAAATAGTTCAGGACTAGGTAAAATACTTAAATGTCTAAGTGTTAAATTGTTTGAAAAGTTACTATCTTCGTAAATAGAATTATGTTTTGCTATTGCTTTTATTTTAACAACGTAATTTTTATCACTTTGTACATTTGCAAAATATTTGGACAAATCTATTTCATTAGTTAAGAAAATATTGTCAATGCGTACAAAATCATCACTACCAACCTTTAAGTAAACCATATATCCAATCGCATTGTCGACCTTGTTAAAACTAATTATATATTTGTTTCCGTCTTTAGATGATTGTATGATTGATGGAGTATTCAACTTTATTTGTCTAGCACCACTCAATTCTTCTGTTTTAGGTTGGTAGCCAACTTTAAGTGCAGTTACTTTTATATGATAATTTTTCTCATCATCATTTGGAACATATGTAAAATTATTAGAACTAGTAATTGTGTAATAATCATTATATTCAACTAAATAGTAATCAGCAATATTATTCCAAGTAAAGTTGTTTCCTTCAAGATGCAAATTAAAGTTTGATAAACTTTGAGTAATGCCACTAACTGATTTAAACTCTGAGAAATCTGAACTAACAGAATTCTCATAACCTAAAGATTTTACTGCAACACTATTTATATTTTGCAATTCAATTTTTTTAATATCGCTAGTGAAACTATATTCTTTAACACCACTTGATGACAAAACAATAATTTTATGCCCATTATTAGATTGATTATCTGTAATATTCAATTCATTATTAACAAAACTAATTTCTGGTGCATTAAGTTTTTGTTTTTTTGAAAACACTATTTCATTTCCAAAACTTGAATCTAAATACAACTTATTGTTGTCTTCGCTAATATATTTTACTTGTGTATTTATATTAAATAATT
>JAZRUZ010000007.1:0-21460 GCA_045598895.1 Candidatus Onthoplasma sp.
TTACAAAACTAACTGAAAAATATCAAAGCGAACTTCTAGATTTTATATTAAGCGAAATAGAAATATATAAGAAAAATTTGATTTTATAAAACAAAAAACACTTCGATTTTCGAAGAGTTTTTTATATTCATGATTTAATATCAATTAATTTTTGTTCATGTTTGATTTGAGTTTGTGTAGTATTTTCTTTTCTAGTCTAGATATGTAACTTTGTGATATTTTCATTTCGTCTGCGACTTCTTTTTGGGTAAGTTCGTCATATCCGTTAAGTCCATAGCGCATGTACATAATTGTTTTTTCTCGTGAATTTAGTTGCTCGATCACTTGGAGTAAATATTCCTTTTGATCTTTAAGTTCGACCTCATCATAAACGATATTTGTGTCGGCTATTACTTCGCCAAGAGTTAGACTATCGCCGTCTTCTTCGTTTGACAGTGGCTCATCTAAACTTACGTCATTAATCGTCTTGTTAATTTTTCTTATATACATTAAAATTTCATTTTCAATACACCTGCTTGCGTAAGTTGCAAGTTTAATGTTTTTGTCTGGACTAAAACTATCTACTGCTTTTATTAAGCCAATTGAGCCAACTGACACTAATTCTTGTAAATCTAACTTATTGCCTTCGAACTTTTTTGCAATATAGAGAACTAAACGTAAATTATGTTCAATTAAACTCGATTTTGCAGATAAATCATTGTTATTTAAAAAATCATAAACTAAATTGTTTTCTTCTTCTGCTTTAAGAGGTTTTGGTAAACTTTCAGTAGAGAAAATATAGTGACAAACACTCTCGGGTGTAAGCAAATCATAATTTGTTATTTTAAATAAAACTTCATAAATTTTCTTAAAAAATCTTTTAATTTTTTCTATCATTTTATTCTCCTAATTTAAGTTTAATGGTGAAAGCAAGGCCTTGTAATTCTTGTCCTTAAATACTGAATTAGTGTCAACTGCTATGTAATTTGATGTAATTTCTTTTCCTTCCAAAGTAATTTTATCTATCTCAAAAACACTCATTGTGTTATTGCTAGTTACAGTTTGAGTGGTAATCAAATTTTTATCTAAAATAATATCAATTTTTGTTTTGTTGGTGAGTTTACAAAAGGTATCAAGGTCTAAAACAATAATTCCTTTTCCGTCAATACTTAGTAAATTTCCTGTGTCTAAATAAGCGTTTATTTTTATAGACTTATTGTCCTTAAATAATTCTAATTCATATATCAAACTATTTTTTTGAAAATTAAATTTTATTGATTTAAGGACCAATTCGTATATGTAGGTTAACGTTATTAAAATTATGGCAATCATTGTTGGGTTAAGATTGTTTAAAATGATTAGATTGTTGGACATAAATTGTTTGTTGGTTGAAATAGAGTAAATTAAGCCTGTAAAAGAATAAGAGAACAACATTAACAAGATTAAATCAACAAAAAATTGTTTAAAATTTGTTTTAAAGGCAATTTTAATAATCGTAATACCTATTATAACTTTTATCAAATTATAAACTAATAGATTGTTTGCGTTCATTAAAGCGATTGAATTAATGCCTGCACCAATTAAACTAGCAAGAATTAATTTAAAATTTGTAGTGTTTGTTTTAGTGCTGATTTTTATTAAACGAAGTAGACAAAAATATATAACGCTCGACTCGATTAAAAATTCTTCAATATATAAATCCATATTAATATTGTAGTTGATAAAAAAGTTTATTTTAAAAAGAAAAACTATTTAAACGTGATGATTTTTGAATATTTCCACTATTTTTGTCAAAAGTGAGATAACTAGAATAAATTTAATGCTAATAGGAACAATAGTTTTGAGGTTAGTATGGCAAAAAGAGTTTATATTTGTGGAATTGACACGAGTACATTACCAAAATTGAGTGCTAGTGAGTCCAATGAGATATTAAAAAAGATAAAATTAGGTGATAATAGTTTAAAAGATTATTACATTTATTGCAATATGCGTTTAGTACTAAGTGTTGCTCAGCGTTTTATGTCCACAAAAGAAAATATGGACGATATTTTTCAAGTAGGTTGTGTAGGACTAATGAAGGCGATAGATAATTTTGATATAACTTTAAATGTCCAATTTTCGACTTACGCCGTACCTATGATTATTGGTGAAATTAAAAGATTTTTACGTGATGGATCAACCATGCGAGTTAGTAGAAGTATTAGAGATACTGCGTACTTGGTATTAAAAAGTAAAGAAAAGTTAGGACATGACAAGTTAGACGTAAGTTTAGAAGATATAGCAAGTGACCTAAATTTAACAATACGAGAAGTTTATGACGCGATTGATGCAATATCTACACCTCTTAGTCTTGATGATAGCATAAAAACGGAAAGTGACGAGGATATGAGTCTTGCCGATCACATTGCCGACAACGAGCAATCTGTTGAAAAATGGATTGACCATAGAGATTTATTGGACGCTATTAAAAACCTTGATGAGAGAGAAAGAGAGATATTAAATTTGAGATATTTTATAGGTAAAACACAGATTGAAGTTAGTGAGGCTGTGGGCATATCGCAAGCACAAGTAAGTAGGCTTGAAAAGAATGCCCTTGACCATATTAAGCGAGTTTTATAGGTTTTGATTGAGATTTTCGACAAAAATTTAAGAAAATCTCTTTTTTTATTGCTATTTCGTATAATTTTGCTAACAATTTTAATAATAATTCTTCATTTAATATGTTAGTATTAGGCGGTAGTTATCTATGAAGTTTAGAAAAATAGCACTGATTTTGTGTGTTGTAAGTTTGGGCTCAGTATTAATTGGGTTGTCGGTGGCGGACAAAACAAGTTATGTTGCTGGAATCTACTTTAACGATAGAAAAGTACCGATATACGAAGTCGACACGATTGATAACAAAATAGCGATTTCATTTGATGCTGCGTGGGGTGCTGATAAAACTAGCGAGATAATGTCAATATGTGAAAGTTACAACGTCAAGGCGACTTTCTTCTTAGTAGGATTTTGGATAGACAAGTATCCTGAAAAGGTAGTTGAAATTTACAATCGTGGCTTTGAAATTGGGCTTCACTCTAACACTCATCCTGATATGACAAAACTAAGTCGTAGTCAAATGAGAGATGAATTAAAGACTAACATTGATAAAATTTACAATCTTACTAATAAAAAGCCGACACTTTTTCGTCCACCTTACGGATATTACAACAACAATTTAATCGATATATGCGAAGAATTACATCTTCACTGCATAGAGTGGAGTGTAGACAGCCTTGATTGGAAGGGTTTATCAGCAAGTGAATTGTCTAGTAGGGTTATTTCAAAAGCAGACAATGGAGATATTGTCTTATTCCACAACAATAGCGATAATATTATCGAAGGGCTAAAAATGGTGCTAGAAACTTTTAAGTTAAAAAACAAAACAGCAGTTCCTATTGGTGAACTCATATACTACGAAAATTATAAAATAGATACACAAGGAATACAAAGAAAGGAGAACTAATGAACAACGAAAATAATGTTACATTTTTACAAGGGAGAGTTGTAGACGATCCTATACTTAGCCACAAGGTAAAAGACGAAGAATTCTATACTTTTAATTTGTCGGTATTAAGATTAAGTGAGCAACAAGATATTATTCCTATGACAATTTCTAAAGAGATGTTGGAAAAATATAAAGTCAAGGCAGGAGATAAATTGTCTGTCACGGGACAATTTAGAAGTTTTAACAAATTGGTAGGAGATAAAAGCAAACTTGTTTTATCCGTCTTTGTAAAAGAAATTGTAGATTGGGTAGATGAAACTAATCCAAATACTATCGAATTAAACGGCTACATTTGTAAAACTCCAAATTATAGAGTTACACCATTTAATAGAGAGATTTGTGACGTTCTTTTGGCAGTTAATAGAAATTTTAACCGGTCTGATTATATACCATGTATAGCATGGGGTAAAAATGCAAGAATTATGCAAAACATGGTTATATCTACTGCTGTAAAGATTAAAGGAAGAATTCAAAGTAGAGAGTATACTAAACACAATGAACAAAATGGAGAAAATGAAACAAAAGTTGCGTATGAAGTTTCAATTTCAACTATAGAAGCATAACAAATTTGTTGTGCTTTTTTTGTTTCACAATTTTAAAAATTTGAGTTATAATAAGAGTACATTTATAAACATACAAAAAATAAAAAATCAAGCAATTTTATTCAAAATAGAACATGTGTTCGATAAAAATGACATATAACAGTCGAAAACATGTCGAAATTTGTTGATTTTTGTAAAAAAATGACATATACACTTGACATTTTTACCTCCCATACGATATACTGATTGAAAATTTCGGGGGTAAAAATGATTGATATATTCGACAGCGAAACTTTGGTAAAAACTCATAGGTCGTTGTATAAAAGATGCGAAGCATTAGATAGGTTTATTAATAAGTATGGTTTATATTTTTGTCCAACTGACGCTGAATATGGTGCTGTTGATTTGTATGAAAATATTGAAAATTTAATGGAAAGAAAGAATAGACTTATTAATTTAAAAATTATTCTTGATTCGGCCATTAAAAGACTAAATGAAAAAGATAGAAAGGTTATATTAATTAAAATGAAATACAATTTGTCTATCGAAGAATTGTGTGGCGTATTGAATTTGAAAGAAAGAACAGCATTTAGGCGTATTGAACATGCGTATGCTAGTCTTGCTCATGAACTCAACAATTCAAAATATGCCGATAGAGTTGAAAGGACTTTAAATAGTGAAACATGGCTCAAAGATATTCGAGAAGAGATAAAAGAAAGGCGTTCATCTTATAAAGAAAAAGTAACTAATAATCTGTAATTTCTTTATTATTGGTGCGCTTGTTAGCAAAAATTTGTTTTCCCTTAAGAGAGTAAAATAAAAATATTAGTGCGGGAATTGTTAGGACTAAAACGATTATTGCTACTGCATTGTTGTTTTGAGGTATACTGTTTATATTGTTATCTGTAAAAGTTGGATTGTTAATATATGTTAAAGTTTCTGTATTAGGTACAATTTCTGTCTTTTCGTCACAAAAGTCGCTGTAAACATAGCCGAAATAATCAATATCATCAGTATATTTACAATAATACCATACGTCAGTTCTTCCTTTAATGCGTGCCTCTCCATGAATTTCACCTATGAATTCAACGTTGGTAGTGTATAGTGGTAGATATTTTACTTGTGCTGAAATTCCGTTATTCGTATTTGGCTCAATTCTAAGGTCGCGACTAAGGTCGGCATAAACTCTAAAACTAATATTATTTAATTCTGGTCTAGAAGGTGTTCCTGACACTGCTTGAACAGAATTTTTTAATACAAAACCTGATATTCCCATATAACTTGCTTCATAAAAAGAACCTGTTTCATTAAAAATTTGTACGAAATAAGTCCTTGGTATTTCGAAATATACATTTTGATAAGAGTTGTCTTGGCTTGCAGTTTTATAAAGATAAACTTGGTCGTACATAACACGAGCATAGTAACTATTTGACGCGTAACTTATAGGTTGATAGTAACTAAAAATCATAGATAACAAAAAAGTAATCATGTGATTATCGTATCATAAAAAATTATTAAAATTTTGACATATTTAAGGTAAAAGATACTAAATTTGCTGTATATTAGCGAGCGAAATGAATATAGTTGAAGAAATTCTTAAAATTGAAAAAATTCAGGAAGAACGGAAACAAAAAAATAAACTTTTGACATACAATACCGGCGAGAAAAAACATTTAAAACAAATTGCGTTTCATGAGTGCGATAAAAAGAATAGATGGGTATTCGGTGGAAACAGAAGTGGTAAAACTGAATGTGGTGCAGTTGAAACAATTTATATGGCGAGAGGCAACCATCCATATAGGCATATTGATAAGGCGACGACAGGTTGGGTAGTCAGTTTGTCAACACAGGTGCAAAGAGATGTCGCTCAAAGTAAAATCTTAAACTATCTAAATCCAGATTGGATTGAAGATGTCGTAATGCTTAGTGGTAGAAAAGATAGTATTTCAAACGGAATAATTGATTATATTTTAATTAAAAACGTCTTTGGGACAACTTCTAAAATTGGCTTTAAAAGTTGTGACCAAGGTAGAGAAAAGTTCCAAGGAACTAGCCTTGATTATGTGTGGTTTGATGAAGAACCTCCGTATGAAATTTACCAAGAATGTAGAATGCGAGTGCTTGATAAAAATGGGGACATATTTGCTACAATGACACCATTAAAAGGCATGACTTTTGTTTATGACGAAATTTACATGAACAAGTTTAATGATCCTAATATTTGGTGTGAATTTATGCAGTGGGACGACAATCCTTACATTAGTGAGGAAGCGAAAAACGCAATGAAAGCAAGTATGTCAGAGGACGAACTAAGAAGTAGGCAATATGGAGAATTTATTGATGCAGGTGGACGAGTTTATCCTGAATTTGACGAAAATTTAAATGTTATTGAACCATTTGATGTGCCTTACGAGTGGCAAGATAAAATTTCAATCGATCCAGGTCTTAAAAATCCACTTTCTTGTCATTGGTATGCTGTAGATTATGACGGAAATGTTTATGTTGTGGCAGAGCATTATGATAGGGATAAAGATATTGACTACCATAGTCAAAAAATTTATGAAATCAGTGACCAACTGCATTGGCATAGGAACTCAAATGGTATGATAGAAGGGCTAATTGATAGCGCTGCAAATCAAACCACATTAGCAAGTAGAAAGAGCGTTACAGATTTATTTTATGAGCATGGAATTTTAGTTAATCCAAATGTAAACAAAGACGTATTTACAGGTATACAGCGAGTGAAATCGTATATTAAAAATAGTTTAGGTGAAAGCAAACTATTCATTTTTAATACGTGTAAAAATCTAATTCGAGAGATGAAGGGTTACAGGTGGGGAAAAGGTGATAGTCCGGTAAAGACAGACGATCACAGCATGGACGAATTAAGGTATTACATTATGAGTAGGCCGGAAAATAGACCACAAAAACAAGAGTTAAATCCTGTACAGTTAGAAAAAGAACGATTAATAAAAAGTTTGAAATTTTCTAGGAGGGTGATGTGACATAAAGAATAGTATTTTTGATGAAAAAACATTAAAGGCGCTTAAAGAGTGTATTGTTGGACTTGTCACCAAAGAGATAACTACTGAGTATACAGCAGACGAAAATGGCGAACTTAAAATTACCAAACAAAAAGTTAATGAAAAGACGCTACCTCCAAATATTGATTTGCTGAAACTTATTTATCAGCGATTAATGGACGAATCTGTTGATTATAACAAGTTGTCTGATGAGGATTTAGAAAAAGAGAAACAAAGGTTGATTAATGAATTAAAGGAGAAGGAAAGTGTTAGTAGAAAAAACAAAAGCAAAGGTTAAATGTGATGCAAGTGGGTGTGCATTGCATGCTGATTATGTGATACATAATAGAAAATTTTTATTCGATGGAAATGTGTATTTATGTACCGGTTGCATTAATGAATTGTATGGCGAGATAGGAAAATTTATGGTTCCAAAAAATGTGAAACCTATTTATAGAAAAGGGGGAAAAGATGAATAAAACTGAAAAAAGTATTGTTGAAGAGGTTATGTTAGACTACTCTAATCGTAGAGAAGCCCGTCGTAGTCTAGAAGCTCAATGGCAATTAAATATAAACTTTATGATGGGCAATCAATATAGTTACATAGCAAAAAATGGTGGGCTACTTGAGGACGAAAAACAATATTTCTGGCAAGAGAAAGAGATATTTAATCATATTGCACCAACGATTGAAACAAGAATTTCAAAGATAGTAAGTAACACTCCTAATGTAACAGTTGTACCAGCAACAAGTGAAGAGAGTGATATTGAAAGCGCAAAATTAAGTAAAGAAATTTTAAATTCTGTATCGAATAGATTAAATCTTCCAGACATTGAAAAAACTGCTACTACTTGGAGTGAAATTTGTGGCTCTGTTTTCTACAAAGTAATTTGGAACACAAATACAGGTAGAATGGTAGCAAAAGATGAAAATGGTAAGGAAATAAAAGAAGGCGACGTTGAGGTTCAAGTTGTTTCCCCTTTTGAAATTTTTCCAGACAATTTAAGCGTAGAAAGACTAGATGACGTACAATCTTTAATTCACGCTAGAGCAGTAGATATTGATGAAATAAAGAAATCTTGGGGTGTTGATGTAAATAAGGAAAGAGTTAATTCGTTTACGCTTGACTCAACCTTAGGCACTCTTGGTGGACTTGGTTATGACGCACATATCAACAAGACTGCAAGTGTAGAACTAGACAATCATGCAGTATTAATCGAAAGATACAACAAACCAACAAAAGATTATCCTAACGGAAGACTTACTATTGTTGCTGGTGAAAAATTGTTGTTTGATGGAGATTTGCCTTATATTAACGACGAATTAGGCAATAGAACTTTCCCTTTTGTAAAACAAATTTCTAATTATCTTCCAGGTAGTTTCTTTGGAGTGAGTGTAGTAGATAGACTTATTCCTATTCAAAGAGCATACAACGCAGTTCGAAATAGAAAACACGAATATTTCAATCGTTCAGTATTAAATGTGCTCGCTGTTGAAGATGGTTCAATCGACACTGACGCATTAGAGATTGAAGGCTTAAGTCCAGGAAAAGTTTTAGTTTATAGACAAGGAAGTAAAATTCCTGAAATTATGCAAAATCCAAAACTTACTATAGATTTTAGTGAAGAAGAAGAGAGACTTCTTGGCGAATTTAAAACTGTTTCAGGTGTTAGTGACATGATGACTGATAGTTTGTCTAGTTATACTAATATGTCCGGAGTGGCTCTTGAACTTTTGGCTGAACAAGATTTATCAAGACTTGCTACGGCAATCGATAGTACAAAACTTGCTATAAAAGTAGTTGCTAAATTTATTTTAAGATTATATAAACAATTCGCAGTAGTTCCTAGACTTCTCAAAATTGCAGGGGACAACAACGCAATTAAAATGTATTATTGGGATCAAAATGAAATTTGCAGTGACGACGTTGTGTTTGACGCAAGTTCTACAGGCGCTGATACTTTAGCACAACGTAGGACAATGCTACTTGACCTTATTAAACAAGGTCTTATGAACGACGAAGATGGAAAAATGAGTAATTCTTTAAGGAAGAAATGTCTTGACCTTCTTGGCTTTGGTATGTGGGAAAATCCTGTTGATTTAGATGCACTTAATATAAATAAAGCAAAGGAAGAAAATATTAGAATTAGTAAAGGCGAAGATATTGAACTTTTGTCAATAGATGATCATAAATTGCATATTGATGAACACACTGCCTACATTTTAGGTGGTGATATTAAAAACAACAAAAATTATAACGAAATTGTTAAAAACTTAATAGCACATATAAACGAACACAAAAAGTTAATGGATAAGGAGTAAAATATGTTAGAAGATTTAGAACAACCAGAAGTTTCTGGCTCTAATTTAGGTAAATTTAAGGACGCAGAGAGTTTGCTAAAAGCATACAATTCTCTTGAGGCCGAATTTACCAAGAAAAGTCAAAGATTGGCATCACTTGAAGCAGACGAAAGTTCTAGACTTGAGGCTGAGGAAAAGAGTGCTAACCTTGACAAGAGAGTAGACGAATTAGTAACTAAATTCGCCCAAATTAAACCTTTCACAAGCGCACTGAAAGAAAGTTTAGTTAAAGATGAGAATTTAAATCTCGAACAAGAGGCATTAAAACTCATCACGAATAGTTACAAGTCAGCCGAAGATTACGCAAAAGACAGCGAATTCTTGAATAATTTCATCTTCTCAAATGAAGAAATTAAGGACAAAATCGTCAAAGATTACTTGTCTAAAATAACTCAAAATTCGCCTATAAAAGTAAATAATGGTGCAATTACTCTCACTCCGCCTAAAACTCCTACTACTATTAAGGAAGCAGGGGATTTAGCAAAATCTATAATTAAACAAAAATAAAAAGAAGATATTATATGTTTCGCAAATGCTCAACATATAAAGCATCTCCATTTTAGGCGTTAACGCTTTGTGACGGCTGACGCCTAACGCTAGATTTATATATTAAAATTTTTAAGCAAACTTAAAATTTAATCTCTAAATCTATCGCATTTGTTTCATAAATGTCACAAATCATTACATAGGAGAATATTATGGTAGACTTAACTACTGCACAAAATGCACTTAAAGATGCTTATCTTGTTGCTGCGTGCAATCAATTAAATACAAAATCAAATCCATTACTCGCTAAAATTAAACAATCTAGCGCAGACGTATATGGTAAAGAAATTATTAAAATGGCACCTATTGGTATCAATGGTGGTATCGGTGCTGGCAGTGAGACAGGTACACTTCCTACTGCTAAATCAAATAGTTATGTACAATTCAAAACAACTTTAAAGAACCTTTATGGTACTATAGAAATTAGTGACAAAGCAATTCGCGCTAGTTCAAACAACAGTGGCGCTTTTGTAGACCTTTTAAATGCTGAAATGGAAGGACTTCTTACTGCATCTAAATTTAATCTTGGACGTATGCTTTACGGCGACGGAAGTGGAAAAGTTGCTACTGTTTCTGCTTACTCTGCAGGTGAATTGACTGTTGACAGCGTTAAAAACCTTATCGAAGGTATGGTTGTTGACATTTATACCGGTAGTAGTGCAAAAGAAACCGGACTAAGAATTGCTTATGTTGATAGAGCAAACAAAAAAATAACATTTACTACTACGCCAACTACAACTCCAGCATCTGCTGATGTTTTGTATGTTCAAGGTAGTAAAGACAACGAAATTACAGGACTTGGTGCTATTTTCGGTGGTACTTCAATATATGGTTTAACTAAATCTAGCAATCCTTGGCTTACTCCATACACAAGTTCTAGTTCAACTGAAATTAGTGACGGATTACTTCAAACTGCTGTTGACTTCTTGGAAGAAAACACTGGTTCAAACATTGACTTCATCACTTGTGGTAGTGGTGTAAAGAGAGCATATCAAGAATATCTCGCTTACTACAGAAGAAATATTGATGTTATGATGCTTGAAGGTGGCTACAAGGCTATTAGTTTCAACGGAATTCCTGTTATTGCTGATAGATTTGTTGCTGATGACACTTTATACATGCTTGACACTTCAAAATTCACACTTCATCAACTTTGTGATTGGGAATGGATTGAAGGAGAAGGCGGAAAGATTTTACGTCAAAAAGCAGGATACCCTGCATATACTGCAACTTTAGTTAAATATGCTGACCTTATCTGTGATCAACCAAACGGACAAGCAAAATTCACAAATATTAGTTCAAGTGTAACTAATCCATTTGCACCTGTAGTAGATAACGGAAGCGAAGAATAGGAGAGAAAATGTTAATTGAAATTACTAGCGACGTGTACGACATCGCAAACAGAATTAAATATATTGATAGAAATTATTATATAGTGTATAACACTGAGCGAAATAATTTCGAGATACATTGTCATGGTCAAACTGACGGAAGTTATTGTTTGACCTTGCCTTATAATTCTCTAGATGAACGTAGTCTAAACTACGTTTACAAAACAGAGAGCAAAAATATTGATAAAATATTAGAAGAAATTAAAAACGATAACGCTATTTTAGAGAGTGCTGAATATGACAGCACTCTTTCTAATTTGGCCGACAATTTAAACGAGGAGTTAAGATGAAAATTATCGATATAATAAAAGATAGTGCGAGGTTACTTGGACTTGAAAAATCTGTAGCTTTACTAGAAACTGCAACAACTGAAAATGAAGGAACAATGCTTGCTGACGATGATGTTAGATCTTTGTTTAGCCTTTTAGGTTACTCTTTAAGAGAACTTTGTACAAATTATATACCTGTAGAAAGTGAAAGCGAAATTACTACAACGGATAAAAAATTTGCATTAAGTGGATTTAGTAATTTACTTAAACTTTTAAATTTCTATTCAAATGGAGAACAGGTTGATTTTAAAATTGTAAATCGTGTTGCTGAATTTGAACAAGATGGAACTTATACTGCTAAATATTTAACTTATTTAACCTTTGACTCTTTAAATGATGACATTGACTTTTTAGACACTTTAAGTCCAGATTTATTAGTTTACGGACTTTGCAGTTATTTTGCTTTGTCAAAAGGTATGTTCGACGAGTTTGAACATTTTCATGAAGTTTATTTGGAGAAGGCTGAAAATTTGAAAGAATTAAAGATATTTAACCTTCCTCAAAGGAGATGGGAATGAGTATAAAGAAGGGTGGCAAAAAAACTTTAGAAGTTAAAGATTTAAAGTCAATTACTGACAAATTCTATAACTGCAAGCCATCTAAAAATTTAACTTCTTCAAAAGGACTAAATATTGCAACTTTTCCAAAGACTGAAGATGGTACAAGTTCATATAGTTTAGCACTTGATGAGGCTGGCTTAACTGCTATTAAAGGTATTACTTACTTTAAACAATATTCTAATTCTTCACATGACACTACTCACAGAATTTTAATTCACGGAAATGACAATAAAATTTATATCAATCAAATGTTTGATGATGATAAATATCTATATTGGCTTTATAGTTTAAGCATGACCAATCCACCTGTAACACTTACTTTTAAGCAAAATGACACAGATTCGGTTATACTTGCAAGTGAAGATGAAATGTATGTGTGGAAAACTGATTTAGCACCTTATAAAATTGAAGATGTGCCTATTATCACCAGCATGTGTATGAACAATGGAATATTGTTTTGTACGATTCAAGATCCTGCTTTTAAGATATGGTATTGTACTGACCTTGATGCCGAAAATGTTGGTAATGTAACAAGTGTATCTAACTATATTTCACTTGAAGATGATTTAGGTTATGCTAGAATGGTGGTTACGTTAAATGAAAATGTTTACGTGTTCCGAGATTATGGTATAACAAAAATTGATTTGATTAAAAAATCAGTTAGTATCAATAAAGTTTATGCTAGCAACACTAAGATATTCGCAAACACTATTGCAGTATGTGGAAATCTTGTATTATTTATGACAAAAGATGGGTTATATTCATTTAATGGAAGCAAGGTTGTAAAATTGAATTTAGGACTAAAAGTAGACGCTAGGAGTGTAAAAAATGCAGTCGCATATTCTCTTGGGAATGATTACTACTTGGCTCTAAAAGTAGATTTTAACGACACGAATTCTATTCTTTGTGAAACCAATGCTTTTATCAACAATGCACTTTTGATTTACAATTTTGACAGCAATGTGTATGAAATAATTCGTGGTGTGGATATTCTAAATATGTTGCCAATAAAAACAGATACTTTTGAAAAAATGTATGTGATATTTAATTCAGTGGATACTGATAAAATTGCAGAAGTTTGTGATGAAAATGTTTATTTCGCATCAAATCTTCCAATCGAGTGGACAAGTAATTTAATCTTTAATGAACAAAATTTAAAGCAGTTTACTAAGTTAATTGTTGATGCAAATTCAGGTGTAAATATAACACTTGATCTTGACGGAGAAGAAAAGACGTTTGTTACTTATCAAAACGGGATAAATGAGTTTAGATTTAAAAATTTAGCAAGAAATGTAAAAATAAAATTTACTTCATCTACTGCATTAAATGTAGATGATATTAAAATTGAATATTATGATTATTAATTCTATCGTTTTTAAAAAACTAAATGTTTATTATCAAATTATGCTCTCAAAAAATTTAAATTTGACTGATGACTTATCTAATTATATTAATATTAGGTTAAGTCAAAAAAGGAGCAAAAATGAAATGGAAAAACCGATTTACTAACTACAATTTTTGGATTTCACTCATAAGTGCTGTTTTACTGATTTTACAAGCCTTTAAAATTGAATTCGACATTGCATATTTCAACGAAATTGCAACTGCTGTTCTAGGTCTAATGGTCGTAATTGGTATTATCAGCGATCCTACTAAAACTGCTATGAAGGATGAAAAATCTAAAGACAAAGATGCTAAATGTGATTTAAAAGACAAAGCCCAGGAAAATAAAAACAATCTAGTTAATCAAGAAGACTTTGCCGTTCCCTGTGAGACTCAAGATGAAAATGCTTCTAACAATATTAAAAATGATTTTAAAGTTCTTGTAGACAAAATTTCACATGATTTACAAGAAGAAAACCAAGAAAATTCGAAAACTGACGTTTTATCAGCTATCATAAATTTAGTAAAAGTTTTCGATACGAACGAAGGAGAAAATATGGACTCTATAAACGAAAATGTAACTAACGAAACAGCTACTACTGAAGATATTAATAAAGAAAGCGTTAACGAAAATGTAGATAATTTAAGTTTTGAAAATATCGAGGTTAACGAACAAGTTAAGATTGAAGAAATCGAAAATACTGAAACTTTAGATTCAGTTAATGAAATTGTTTTAAATGAAAACATTGCTGAAAATTTAAATGATAACAATGCTATATCAAATGAAGAAATTTTAGTTAATCCTGAAGAAAAAGTTGATGTCGAAGTTTTAGAAACTAGCGACAACGAAAAAGTCGATTTAGAAGATTTAAATGTTCACGAGGCTGATGAAATGTCAACTGAAATTGATAATAAAGAAGACGTAGAAGTTGAAAAAGTAGAAATATCAAATTCAATAGAAAACTGTGACGTTGAGACTTTAGATTCTATCGACAATAACCATGTTGAAGAAGAAAATTCTAACGAAGAAAACAATGTTAAAGAAGTAAATTCAAACGAAGTTAAAACAGAAGTAAAAGAAAACACTAACAACTTTATATCATAAAAAATTAGGGCGACTGCCCTAATTTTTTCATTGGCTGAGGTAGTTGGATTCGGACCAACGAATGCTGGATTCAGAGACCAGTGCCTTACCGCTTGGCGATACCTCACTACGTCGTGACTCGAGCTCTAGCTAGGTTGCTGTTGCAACCATAAGCCTTATGCTCGGTCACTCCTTTCATAAAGGACAACAATGCTTGTTTTCCTTTATAATCTTTTCATTATTAAAGTTGTAGAATTCTACTCGCTTTATCTCATTTGCGTTCGCAAATTTCGCCTAATTCTTAGGTCACTCCTTATATTAAGGACAACGCAAGTCGTTTTCCTTAATAATCTTTTCGTTATTTTATAAGGAATGGTTTAAATTTTATATTAAAATATTCCCTTACTTTTATATTATATTGCGAAAGTTATTTTAAGTCAATAAAATATTCGTTTTTAATTTGCACTATTTTTTTTAATGTGGTAAAATCGAATTGAGGTAGTTATGATTCAATGTAAATTCAATTATTCAGTTGAGGACAATCTTAAGGTTTCATCAGTTTTGTTTAAAGAAAAAAATAAGAGTAGAGTAAAAATTGTATCATTAGTTATTATAATATTTTGTTTGTTGGGTATAATGACTTCTGTATCAGCGATTATTACACATAAAGACAATTGGTGGGTTGGACTACTTAGTTTAGTTTTGCTTGTTGGTTACTTTTCGTTTGACTTTGTGGCTCTTAAGATTTATTTAAAAAAGCAAAAAAAGTTTTTCTTAAATTCTAAATTAAAAGATGTTACAAAAGTTGAAATAGTAAAAGACGAAAATAAAATCGAAGAAAAGTTTTTTGTAGATGACACATTGCTTGGAGTAAATTCTTATGATTTAAAAAATCTCACAATGTACAAATTTAAGGACGACAACATTTATTTAATCTTCAATGATGAAAATATTGTTATGATTAAAAAAATTGTCCTTACAAACAAGGAATTTAACGAATTTAATGATATTTACAAAAATTTAAAAGAAAAACATAAAAAAGTGTAAAAAAATGTTTGACTTTAAAATTTAATTAAAGTAGCATTATTGTAACGACATTTCTTAGTTGTTAATTTTAAAAAGGGGGTAATATGACAAAAGAAGTTGTTAATGGACAACAAGTTAAAACTGTTGTTCAAGGCAGAGAAAAGAATCACGCAATCGAATTGTTACGTTTCTTCTTTGCTTTATTCATTATCGGCTATCACACTGGAACAATCTACGCAACACAATTAGGTTTCAATACAGTGAATTGGATGGCTGGTGCAGGCGAAATTTTGTTCGTCTTTACTTTAACTGCTGGTTATTTCTTGGTTAGTCACTTTAAGAGATTACAAGCAAATCCAGAATATACCGCAAGATCTGCTAGTGGTAGAGCTTGGGAATATCTCTGGGGTAGAATTAAGGCTTTATTGCCTGTATTAGCACTTGGTATCATACTCGGTGTTATTTCAATGACTATTTGGAACGGTTATACTTTCCAATTTGCATTCATGTCAGTAGTTAATGGTCTTTGGGAATTCCTAGGACTTTACTCAGCTGGATTTAATGCAGGTTTAGGACAAGCAAATGGTGCATTATGGTTCATCTCAAGTTTGCTTATTGTATCTTATTTCTTGTATTATGTTCTTTGCAAAAATGAAGACCTTATGAGAGGCTTCCTCGCTCCATTCCTATTTGTATTCTTCGGTGGTTGGTGGGCTTACACTAACACGCGTGCCGCTCAAGGTGGTTGGTCTACTTTTGGTATCCAATTTACTAACGGAAGTAGTGCTGCTAAAGGTGTTGGTAAAATGGGAGATGCAACAGCAGCGGCTATTGGAATAAATAATGGTCTATTATTTGTCCTTATCGGAATGACTGCAGGTATTCTTATTTATTATGCAGTACAAAAATTAAAAACTATCAATTGGACAGTTACTAAACGTACAATTTTAACAGTTGTCTTCACTGTTGCTTTAGTAGCTTTAGTATTATATACTATTAATCCAACTTGGTTATCAGGTGCTTATTCAATTTCTGCAGGTTCTAAATATCTTGATGAGACTACGGGAAAACTTGTTACAACTGTTATGCCAGGTTCTAATAATTTCTATCGTTGGACTGTTCACTTGCTTTGTATTATCGTTGTTGGTTGCATTTTGTTAAATGAAGACTATTTAACTAAATTATTAAACAACAAATATACTGCAAAAGTGTTCGACTTCATGGGTGGAACTGCGTTATATATGTATATCTTACACTGCCCATTCATTTTCTTCGTTCCACAATGGTTCGGTGCAGTTTACAATACTACAACTAGAACATTAGAAGGTTTAACTATGGCTGACGGTGTATTAACCACTGAAACAACCCTATATAATTTCTGGGGATTGTATCTCATTGTAGCTGCTATCGCTATCGTTCTTGGCGCTGTTGCTAAGATCTTAATGGATAGATATGTACTAGGAAAACGTGGTACTAAAGCAGTTACTACTAATGCAACTATTGCTCCTGCAAAAGTTGAAAACAAAGTTGTTGCTACTACTGCTACAAAGGCTCCAGCTAAGAAAGCTCCAGCTAAAAAGTCAGCAGCAAAAGCTCCAGCTAAAAAAGTAGAAACGAAGACTACTACTAAGGCTCCAGCTAAAAAGACAACAGTTAATGCTACTGCTAAAAAGCCAGCAGCAAAAACTGCAGCAAAAGCTCCAGCTAAAAAATCAACAACTGCTAAAAAAACAACTAAGAAATAAATTTAAAAGAGTAGACTAACAAGTCTACTTTTTTATATCAATTGTCTATATTGAAAATAATTTAATATCTTTTTTTATATCGTTATTTACTAAATCTATTCTTCCACTTTCTTCAAAGACTTTATTGCGTCTTGATTTAATTTTATTTACTTCACAATATCTATTTTTAAATTTTTCTGGCTGTTTTAAAAGTTTACGCATTTCAATTATAAAATTTTTGTACACATCATCTTCAAAAAACATATTTTCTGGATTTTCTTCACTGTATTTTTTAGAAAGTCTATTAATAGTAAAATCTAAATATTCTTCAATATTCATTTCTGGCATTCTTTCATGTGCCACAAAGAAACTTCTAACAAAAACAATTTCAATAGTTGTGTTTCTATCAGCTGATGAAATCAGTTTTCCATAAACAGATCTTGGAGAGTCTTGCTTTGAAGACCTATGGTCCTCAATGGCTTCTTTTATTATTTTGCGTTGATTATCACTAAAGAATGTTTTCATATTGTCGTCTTCATAAAATTTTTTACCAGCAATTAGATGATGATTTTCATGGTCTTCGTGCTTACCTAGATCATGATATGAAGCGATTGTAAAAATCATATTTTCATCCAAGTTAAGATCGAATGTTTTGTTTAATTCAAAACATCTTCTAATCACTTCTTTAATATGTACAATATTGTGTCCTAAATCGTTTTCTTTGTATTTAGGAAAAATATTATTAGTAATATATATTTTTAATTTCTCATCTATCATAATTTATAATTCCTTTTTTATATTAAAATTAGCTAAACATTTTTCAAAAAAATTTCTAATTTGTTTTGCACGCAGGTTATCGTATCTCAAATTTTCTTCGTCTGTTAAATCACAAAAATATTTTCCGTCAAAAGTTTTTCTAACTTGGTCAAATGCATTATATTTTGGTACACCTTCATCGTTTTTTATTGATGTAAACACAAAAGGTTCTTCTTCAAAACTCGCGCTATTAATTAATTTATTTCCTAACATTAGAGCAACACCATCAAAAAAATGTGCAGTACTTTCGCCATTAGGACAATACTTTGCTACCATATTTCTCCAATATTCAACCATGTCAGTGTCTGATAGTTCGGTGTTATTAAAAGGCCTTCTTGTATGAAGATTTGGCTGTAAATTTTTAGGCAATTTATTGATTTTCATACCTACATCCCAAGCAAAAGTTGGCATACCACTCAATTTACTTAATGCTTTAGCTTTTATAATTGCATTGGCTACTGCACTAGTACCATTTTCCTCTATGTCTAGTTTTAATCCTAATTCTTTTGGCGTATGATATGTTATTTTTAAACCTTTTGTTGCAATTTTAATAAAATCAACTTTATGTTTATTATTCGTAGAAAGTAAGATATCCATAACGTACCTCTATTATCGCGAGTATATCATATAAAAATAAATTTGTAAATAAAAAAATTGTGAAAATAATACACTTTTTCTTTTATTTGTGGTAAGATAATTTTAAGGGGTTAAGTATGAAAGTTGTTTCAGCAAAAGAGGCTGTTAAATATATTAAGTCAGGTGTTACAGTTGGTGTAAGTGGTTCAGGTGGTACAGGTTCACCTGAGGCTATTTTAAAAGAAATTTTAGCGCGTTTCAAAAAAGAGGGAGAGCCTAAAAATTTAACTGTAACGGCAGGTATTTCGCCAGGAAATTTGACTGACGAAGATGTCGGTATGAATTGTCTTGCCGAAAAGGGGCTTGTTAAAAAAGCGTATTGTGCGCATCTCGGTATGGGTAAGAAATTCGGTCGTGCGATAGGTGAAAATCAATTTGCTGCTTTTGGCTTACCACTTGGCGTCTACACGCATTTGTTGTGTGCTAGCGCAAGTAAACAACCAGCAATAATAACTCACGTAGGACTTAATACTTTCGTTGATCCAAGGTTTGAAGGCGCTTGTGAAAACGAGAAGGCAAAAAAAGATAAACCTATTGTAAAATTAATAAATTTCGAAGGCGAAGAAAAGTTAATGTTTAAGACTTTCCCTATAGATGTCGCAATTATTAAGGCTAGTTACGCTGACACAAAAGGTAACATTAGTTTAGAGTGGGAAGGAATTCTTGGCGAACAATTCCCTTTGGCTGCTGCAGCTCACAACAATGGTGGTATTGTCATTGTTCAAGTTGAAAAAGTTGTGCCTTATGGTACACTTCCAGCGAAAGACGTGCTTATTCCTGCTTGTCTTGTTGACTTCGTGGTTGAAGCTAAACCTGATCTTAACCTTGGCGACTATAATACTCCAAAGCATATACCAGCATTGGTTGGTAAAAAGAGAATTAAACTTGATACTCTTCCCGAGATTGAGTTGAATGAGCGTAAGGTTTGCGCAAGACGTGCCATGATGGAATTAAATAAAAACGAGTTAGTAAATCTTGGCGTTGGTATGCCTGAATTAGTGGCGTCTGTTTGCAACGAAGAAGGTAATATTGACGATATTACTATGTCCATTGAAACAGGTATTACAGGAGGAGTAGCGCAACATGGAATCGCCTTTGGTGTATCTTATAATGCAGACTCAATTATTGGTGATTATAGTATGTTCGACCTTTATGATGGCGGAGTCTTAGATGCTGCTGTTTTAGGGCTCGCTGAAGTTGATAAGTTTGGCAACGTAAACGTTTCTAAGTTTGGAAAGCGTGTGACAGGTCCGGGAGGGTTTATTGACATAACTCAAAATACGAAAAAAATTATTTTTGTGGGAACCTTCACTTCCGGCGAATTTGATATTAAAGTTAACAATGGTAAATTAAATATCGTTAAAGATGGTAAAATTAAGAAATTTGTAAATAATGTTCAACAAATAACTTTCTCAGCAAAAAATGCAATTAAGAATAAACAAGACATTACATATGTTACCGAAAGGGCTGTCTTTAAACTCACTAATAAAGGACTTAAACTCATTGAAATTGCGCCTAATGTAGATTTAAAGAAAGATATCTTAAAGAATATGAGTTTTAAACCGATAATAGCAAAAGACATAAAAATAATGAATACAAAAATCTTTAAGAAAGCAAAAATGAATATAAAACTAAAATAGAATAGCAAATGCTATTCTATTTTTTTAATTGCTAATTAAAGATTAACTATACCGATTAAATAATCGGCAGAAACACTAAATATTTCACACAATTTAATTATATCAGCAATGCTTGGCTCTGATAATCCTTGTTCCCAACTCGCAAGTCCTGTTTCAGACTTTCCAACCATTTTTGCTAATTGTTTTTGTGTTAATCCGTTTTCCTTTCTTAATTCTTTTATTCTTATTTGAATTATACTCATTATATTAATTTTAGACAAAACTACTAATTTTTAGTTGACAATACTAAAATTTAGTAGTAAAATGTTTTTAACTAAAAGGAGGAAGTATGTTTTGTCATAAATGTGGAAAAGAAATTGATAACGATGCAGTTGTGTGCATACATTGTGGAGCTGAGACAAAAAATATGAGCAATCGTGATAAACCAATTAATATTGTGAATCAATCGAGTTCATCGAGCAGTGTTAAGACTAGAAGAGTCTATAGTGGATTGTTGGATTTTTTTATGATTTGTTTTACTGGTGGATTGTGGATAATTTGGATGATAGTGAGACCTAAATATTAAAAAAGATAGTAAAAACTATCTTTTTTTATCAAAATTAGCATTTTAACTAACTTTAACTATACTTATAACAATATCATTTTGGAGTAGTTGTCGTCTACAAGTTTTAATAAAAAGCACATCGTTTCGATTTGCTTATTTGGTGGGTCATCGGGCGAATAGCGTTAAGGAACATACCCTTTGGTATGTTTTAGCGTAATGAGGGGAGTGCTTTAGCACGGTCTGGCACCGACAGGTGTCGAACCCCGGACACCCTGTGTTCGAGTTGAGAGTGAAGGTGGTTGCTTGCAAACACAAGAGCACGAAACGAAGAA
>JAZRUZ010000008.1:0-4943 GCA_045598895.1 Candidatus Onthoplasma sp.
AAAATTTAGATAATTCCAATAAAGTAAATAATTACGAATTTTATGATGACCATTTTCTTGTCGTTACAAAGGAAAAAGAAGATAAAGTTGGAGAAAGTAAAATATATTATAAATACATAAATAAAGTGAAAGAAAGTAAAAAATATATTCATATTTTTATCAAGAGAATCAATGCTTTTCCAATAGATAAAACAAATCTCAATGAAGAGCAGACTGTAGATTTAAAGAAACTAATAAAAATGGAGAAATAATGTCATTATTTAAGAAAAAAAAGATTAACTGCATAATTGATACCGATCCTGGCGTAGACGATGCTGCTGCCATTGCTCTTTCATTATACGATGATGTTATGGATATAAAACTTATCACGACAGTTAGTGGGAATTTAGATATAGATACAGTAACAAGGAATGCTTTACACATTTTAGAAAAATTTGAAAGGACTGATATACCTGTCGCGAAGGGTGCTTCAAAACCTCTTGTTAGAGAACCTAAAGATGCGACATTTATTCATCAAAAAGAAGGACTTGGTAATTATAAGCCACCAAAAACTACTAAAAAGAAGCCTATAAAGAAAGATGCTGTTGAAGCGATGTATGAGACAATTGTTCAATATAGAGATAATATAAATATTATCGCATTAGGTCCACATACTAACATTGCAACTTTAATTCAAAAGCATCCTGATGTTATTGGTATGATTGACCACATTTACACCGAGGGTTGTTCTCCATTTGGATGGGAAAGTGAAGGAAAGTGGAAGAACTATGTTTCGTTTAATGTGTCGTCTGATCCAGAAGCCTTTAAAATAGTTGTAGATAGTGGTATTCCAATAACTTATATACCATCAAGAATTGGAAGAGATGTAACTTATTTTAGTGAACGTGAAGTTAATTGGATGTCTAGAATGAACGATGTCGGTAAGTTTCTTGCTGAAATGTATTCTGGCTATTGGGAGAAAGATTATCCAAACAAAAGAGTTGCTACAAACGATACGTGTGCTGTTCTGATGCTTCGTTTTCCAAGGTTGTTTGCTTTAAAGAGATCTAAAGTTATGGTTGACGTGAATGTGACCGATCAGCCTGGCAAAACTATTATGTTTGCTGTTAAAAATGGTCATGTTGAACTGATTGAAAAAGTCAACAGATGGAAATTACACAGATATTTCTTTTTAGCAATTTTCAAACTTAGACGATTTAAATTTTATAAACATAAAAAAGACGAAGAAATTAATATTACAAATTCAAAAATTAAGAAAAAAGTTAGTTTAATTATATCATCAGAGAAAAAAAGTTTAAAAGCAGAAAAATAGTAGTTTTTAACTTTACTTAAATTTAAAAATGTGCTATTTTATTTATAGGAGAAGAATATGAATATCGGTTTAATTATAGTTATAGTTGTAATTGTTTTATTGCTTGTTTTACTTTTATTGGGACTAAGAATTGTTCGTCAATCTACAAGTTTGATTGTAGAAAGACTTGGTAAATATCAAAGAACCCTTGAAACAGGTATACATTTTATTATACCTTTTATTGATAGGACTTTGCCACCTGTTTCTTTAAAAGAAAGAGTTGCAGATTTTCCACCTCAAGACGTTATTACTAAAGATAATGTTACAATGAAAATAGATACAGTTGTTTATTTTCAAGTTACTGATGTTAAATTATTCACGTATGGTGTTGAAAGACCTTTGAATGCTATTGAGAATTTAACAGCAACGACTCTTCGTAATATTGTTGGTGAAATGGAACTCGATGAGACACTTACTTCTCGTGACACGGTTAACTCAAAGATGAGACTTATTCTTGATGAGGCGACTGATCCATGGGGAATTAAAATTAATCGTCTTGAACTTAAAAATATTTTACCTCCAAAAGATATTCGTGATGCAATGGAAAAACAAATGAGAGCAGAGCGTGAGCGTCGTGAACAAATTTTGAAGGCTGAAGGAGAAAAGAAAGCCAACGTTTTAGTCGCTGAAGGTGAAAAAGAAGCAACAATTTTAAGAGCAGAGGCTGAAAAAGAAAAAGTATTGCTTGCAGCAGAGGCTGAAAAAGCAAAACTTATTGCAGAGGCTGAAGGTAAAGCAAAGGCTATTGGGCTTGTAAATAATGCAAATCCAAATGCTGCGTACGTAACACTTGAAGGTTATGAAGCACTAAAAGTTTTAGCAGATGGTCAGGCAACAAAGATAGTTGTTCCTAGTGAAATTCAAAATGTAACTGGTTTGTTTGCAAGTTTAAAAGAAACTATAATAGATAATAAGAGCGAACCAAAATTGAATACGCATGCAAACGAAAAGAAAGTTACAAAAAAATTAACTAAATAATTAAAGGTTGAGTTATTCAACCTTTTTCTTTTTTGTTTATTATTTGCTTTGAAAAAACTAATAAATTTGTTATAATATATAATATTATATAAATTGCGAGGAAACTATGAATTTACCTAATAAATTAACTTTACTGAGAGTGATATTGATACCTTTTGTAATGTTCTTCTATCTTGCTGATTTTATTCCTTTTGGGATAGGAAAACTTGTTTCACTTATTATTTTTGTTTTAGCATGTATCACTGATTTTTTAGATGGAAAAATTGCTAGAAAATATAACTTGATTACAAATTTTGGAAAGTTTTTAGATCCTATTGCCGATAAAATTCTAACATCAGCTGTTTTGTTTATGTTGGTTGCAGATAGAACTATTCCTCATCCTTGGGGAGTTATCGTTATAACTATAATAATTTCAAGAGAATTTATTGTCGCTGCATTAAGATTGCTTGTTGCTACCAATGGGATTGTACTTGCTGCAGATATTTGGGGTAAAGCAAAAACTTTTGTCCAAATGATAGCAATCCCTTTATGTATGTTGCTTGCATTCTTCTTAACTTGTGGACTTGATATTCCTTATGTTCTTATTTTGATAACAAAAATTGTGTCATTTGTTGCAATTGGCGCTGCTACAGTTTTAACTGTTATTTCAGGCACAAATTATGTAGTTAAAAATATTTCTGTGTTTAAAGATATTAAATAATCTTTAAACTTATGAAATTTTATCGAACAAATGTTTGACAAAATTATTTAGTTTTGATATAATAAGGTATATTTTAATGAGGTTATTATGACAGACGAAAAGAAAAAAGCACTAGAAAGTGCTATTGCACAAATTGAAAAAACTTATGGAAAAGGTTCAATAATGAAAATGGACGAAGAAAATATTGGTGAAGGAATAGAAGTTATTCCTACCGGTTGTCTTCCATTAGATATTGCTTTAGGAGTCGGAGGACTTCCTAGAGGAAGAATTGTTGAAATTTATGGACCAGAAAGTAGTGGTAAGACTACTGTTGCTTTACACGTTATTGCTGAGGCTCAAAAGTTAGGTGGAACTGCTGCATTTATTGATGCTGAACATGCGCTTGACCCTATTTATGCTCAGAAGTTGGGTGTTGATATTGGCTCAATGTATGTTTCACAACCTGATACAGGTGAACAAGCATTGGAAATAACTGAACAATTAGTTCGTTCGGGTGGTGTAGATATTGTAGTTATTGACTCGGTTGCTGCTCTTACTCCAAAAGCAGAGATTGATGGTGAGATGGGTGATGCTTTTGTTGGTCTTCAAGCACGTCTTATGTCTCAGGCTTTAAGAAAATTGACAGGTGTTACTGCTAAATCTAAAACATTAGTAATATTCATCAATCAATTGAGAGAAAAAGTTGGGGTTATGTATGGAAATCCAGAAACAACTCCAGGTGGAAAAGCGCTTAAATTCTATTCTTCTGTGCGTCTTGATGTTAGAAAAGTTGATGCTATTAAAAATGGCGCTGATATAGTTGGTAATAGGACTAAAGTGAAGGTTGTTAAGAATAAAGTTGCGCCTCCATTTAAGTCTGCTGAATTCGATATTATGTATGGTGAAGGAATTTCTATTTTTGGTTGTCTTATTGACGCTGCTATAGATATCGGAGTAATCGACAAAAGTGGTTCTTGGTTTAGTTATAATGGCGAAAAGATTGGCCAAGGTAAAGAAAATGTTAAGGCTTACTTTACTGAACACCCAGAACTTGCAGACGAAGTTGACAAACTTGTTAGAGAAAAATTGGTTAAATGATACAAACTTTGAATATAATAAACGTTGCTTTAATTGATAAAGCCACATTACAATTCGATGATAAACTCAATGTTATCAGTGGAGAAACAGGCTCTGGGAAGAGTATAATGCTTGATAGTTTGAGTTTTGTTTTCGGTGGTAGGGCAGATAAGACACTTATTCGTTCTGGTTGTGACTTTATGAAGGTTGAAGCAATTTTTTCTATTCCAAATTCTAGTTGGATTAAAGACGAATTTGGTATAGTTTGTGATGATGAACTTTTTATTTCAAGAGAATTGGATATTTATGGTAAAAACACTTGTAAAATCAATGGAGAATTAGTCCCTGTTGCTGTAGTAAAAAAAATATGTTTGCGTCTTGTTGATATTCATGGGCAAAGTGAACATTTGTCTATATTAAACAATGATTACCAATTAAATATTATTGATTTATTTAGTAAAGAAAATATTGAAAACTTGAAATTGTTAAACGAAGATATTGAAAATTATAATGAAATTGATAGACAAATTAAAGCTTTGGGTGGTAATGAAGTTGAAAAACAAAATTTAATTGATTTATATAGTTTTCAAATAAACGAGATTGAAAATGCAAAAATCGGCGAAAATGAATTCGAAGATTTATCAATTGAAAAAAATAACTTGGAAGAGTTTGAAAAAATAAGTGAATGCTTAAATTTCTCATACGATGAATTAAATGGCAATTCTTTTTCAGGTGGAGGATTAGAAAAAATAGTTAATGCTGAAAAAACTGTAGAAAAAATTTCCTCATTAAATAACAATTATTTAGAAATATTTAAAAGAATAAATAGTATAAATATTGAATTAAATGATATTATTG
>JAZRUZ010000009.1:0-6182 GCA_045598895.1 Candidatus Onthoplasma sp.
TTTAATAAAAATTTCAACAAAATTTAATATTAAACATTAAAACTAATTAAATATTGACAAAATTTTTAAATTTTTATAAAATTTAACAAGTTGGAGAAGTTATGAATTGTGATATTTTTGATTACGGTATGAACGGGGAAGGCGTTGGTAAAATCGACGGAAAAATTGTTTTGCTTCAGGGTGCTCTTAAAGGCGAAAATGTAGATTTTGAAATAGAAAAAGATAATAAAAATTATTTAATAGGTAAACTGACAAAAATTTGTTCTTCCAGCAAAAATAGAGTTAATCCTCCATGTCCATATTTTTCTATTTGTGGTGGTTGTGATTTGCAACATATGTCTTATCAAGAACAACTTAAATTTAAACAACTGCTAGTCAAAAAAACTATTAAAAAAATTTCAGGTTTAGATGTTTATGTTGACGACACAATTCCCTCAAATAATCAATATAAATATAGAAATAAAGTTTCTTTCAGTGTGAAAAATGAGGTTGTAGGTTTTTATAAATTTAATACAAAAAATATTGTTGAAATTGACAATTGTTTACTAGCAAGTGACGATATCAATAAAGTATTAAATTTAAGTAAAAATTATTTTAAAGGAAACGACAACTTTAAATTTATTAAAAACATAGTAGTTAGAAATATTGGCGAGCAAATTTTAGTAGGGATTGTGGCTTCAAAAGAGATTGTATTAAATGAATATTTAAATTTGCTTTTAGATAATTTTAAACAGATTGGATTGTATCAAATAATAAACAACAGAAGAGATGCTGTTGTTTTATCAGGTAAAACAAAATTTATTGGTGGAATTAAAGAAATCGAGATTAATAATAAGGGTGTAAATTATTCAGTTGATTTATTAGGATTTCATCAAACGAATATTTATATACAAGACAAATTGTATGATTGTATTAATGACTTAATTACAAATGATGAAACAGTTGTAAATGGTTTTAGTGGACAAGGATTATTGTCGGCACATCTTGCAAAGAAGGCAAAGAAAGTCATTGGCATTGAGATAAACAAAAGTTCGCATAACTCTGCTGAAAACTTAAAAAAAATAAATAAAATCAGCAATTTAACTAACATAAGTGGCGATTTTAACGAAAAAATTGAAAAATTTAAAGATTTTTCTACACTGATTTTAGATCCGTCAAAAAAAGGTTGTGGAAAACAAGTGCTTAGCACATTAAATTTTAAAAAAATAATTTACATATCTTGTAATCCTATTGCTCTATCTAAAGATATTAATATTTTGAAGGTAAATTACGAAATAGAAAAGGTTGTCCCATTTGATATGTTTCCTAATACAAAAAACGTTGAAACTGTTGTTATGTTTAAGTGTAAATAAATGTAATTTTTCTAAATATAAAATCAAAATCAAGACATAATAATTGTAGAGATTAAATACAATTTTCTACAAATTTCGCTTGCAAAATTTTATAAAAAATGTTATTGTTTTAGTAATTAAGGGGAACATATGAAGTCTAAAAAATTAGTTATCGGTATAATCGTTGCTGTGGCTAGTATTTTGTTAGCAGTTGGCGCTATTGCAATAGTATTTTTTGTAATGCCTAAAGGAAATAAGGATTTTGATATATCAGATTTGGAAAGTAAGTTAGTAACAGAACTTACATACAACGGACAAAAACAAGCATTTTATTTTGATAGTAGTATTAATGGACTAAATGTAAAATACTCTGGAGACGGTGAGAATTTTAAAAATATAAATGAATTTAGTGGTTTTAAAGACGTAAACACTTATTCTTTATATTACCAAGTTAGTGCAAATGGTTACAATACATACACTTCTACTGATCCTGTTACTTTTGAGATAGTTCCTAAAGAATTAACAATAGATTTCATAGCTGGTCATAAATATAGTAAGTCAAGTTTAATTAATATAGCCGAAGAGGACTATAAAGTTAACGATAAATTTAGTTTTACTAAATATTTTACTGATACTTTAGTTAAAAATACTGATTATACCGTTGACGGATTAGTTGCAGGAGATGAGGCAGATTTAAAAATAAAACTATACCAAGGTACAACCCCAATCGAAACAAAAAATAATTTAAACACAACAAGTGGTGGAACAAGTCTTAGTTTTGGTGCATCAATTAACAACAATTATTCTATTACAAATAACAATAATAGCGTAACGATAGTTGATAATTTTAAAAGAACAAAGAATTCAGATAAATCTTTCTGTCAATATTATGGAGACTTACAAACTGCTGTAAACAACTTGGATGCTAATGGAGATATTTTATTACTCGAATTTGACAATACAGTTTCTAGTGTAATTAATTTAAACAAAAATTTCATCTTTGATTTAAATGGTCACACCCTTAAAATAGATGATTCAGTTGCATGTGCATTTAATGTTGTAAATGGGGTAACAATTGATATTAGGAACGGAACAATTGAAACTTCTAACTCATTAATCAATACAAAGGTTGATTTGATATTAGGTGCAGATTTAGTAATAGATGCAGATTTACTTGCTGATGAAAAATTAATTACTTTAAATGATGGTTCAAAACTAAGTATTAAAGGTAAAATTGATGCTGGAGATGGTGTTGCAATATATGTAAATGGAACAGATGCTTTACTTAATATTCAAAACACAGCAGAAATTGATTCGACTGCAGTTGCATTAATTCTTGATAAAGGAGCAATTAATATTCAGGAAGATACAACATCTGGCGACAATGTGCAGGCTGTAATAATAATAGGTGAATTTATAATCAATGGTGGAACTTGTGAAAACCAAAGTGAAACTCTTGGTGAAGATGGAAACAACGATTGTACTATTACAAAGAATGGTGGTACATATAATTACACAGCAAGTTCTGGTAATCAAGAAAACTAAAAAAGAGACTAGTTCTCTTTTTTTGTTACATTTAATTAATTATTAAATAAATAACAATATTGCTAGGCTTAAAAGAATTAGATAAAAACTAAAGTAGAATAATTTATTGTTTTTAACTAGTTTTAACATAATTTTTATTGACAATATACCGAAGATGAAAGATGAAATCATAACTACAAAAATTTCTATCCATGACATAGTGAGTTGAATTGTGAAAAGTTTAATTCCTTCATAAACTGCGCTTGCGATAATGATAGGTATACTCATTAAGAAGGAGAAGTCCAAGGCTTCTTCTTTTTCTATGCCAAGAAGAAGTCCACAAACTAAGGTTGTTCCACTTCGACTAATTCCTGGTAAAACTGCTAGTCCTTGACTTATTCCAAGATATATAGAATTTTTTTTGTTTATTGGCTTGTGTCCGTCTTTTTTAAGGTCTGCGATAACTAAGAAAATAGCAGATAGTAAGAATCCCCAAATGAGTGTTGTGGGTTTAAAGTTGTCCTCAATAAAAGTATTAAAAATAAGTACAATAATAATAGTAGGAATTGTAGCAAGAATTAAATTTAAATTCATCTTGTTTATTGGGTGAGTAACAAGTTCCTTTAATTTTTTTCTATAACAAAAAATGACTGCAAAAAGAGTACCAATATGTGCGATGACACTTATTAAAAGAAGATTGTCCATACTAAACATTGATCCAAATAAAACAATGTGGCCACTGCTAGAAATTGGTAGGAATTCAGTTATACCTTGTATAAAACCTATAAAAATATATTTTAATAAATCCATAAATTATTTTATTATATATACAAAGTTTTATGATTGTCTTATTGTAATAAAATTTAATTTAAATTGTATTTTGTTTTTTATGAATTATAATGAGACTAATAATAAAAAATTTAACGTTAAAAATTACAATAAATGTTTATATTTAAAACAATACTTAATAAATTATATTTACTTGAAAATTTTTTCAATTTGTAGTAATATATTGTAGATAAAATATCCACATTTTTAATAATTTTGTGGAAAAGTAGGAGAAAAAATGAAATTAGGTGTTGTAGGACTTCCAAATGTTGGTAAAAGTACATTGTTTAATGCTATCACAAAAGCAGGAGCAGAGAGCGCAAACTATCCTTTCTGTACGATTGAACCAAATGTTGGCGTTGTTGACGTAAGAGATGAAAGGCTAGATAAACTTGCTGAACTTTATCATACAAATAAAATTATTCCAGCGCAAATTGAATTTGTCGATATTGCAGGTCTTGTGAAAGGCGCTAGTGAAGGTGCAGGACTTGGAAATAAGTTCTTAAGTCATATTAAAGAAGTTGATGCGATTGTGCATGTTGTAAGATGCTTTAAAAACGATAATATTATTCACGTAGAAGGAAGTGTAGATCCTTTAAGAGATATTGATACTATTAATTTAGAATTGATACTTGCAGATATTGAAACAGTTACAAAAAGAATAGATAAGGTAAAGAGAAATGTTCTTGGAGGGGCTGCTGACCTAGCAACCCAAAAAGAATATGAATTACTTAATGAAATTTTAGAACTCTTAAAATATCAAAAGCCAGCAAGACTTCTTCAAGTTAGTGAAGAAGAAAAGAAAATTGTAGATAGTTTCTTCCTTATTACTTCTAAACCTATCATATATGTCGCAAATACTAGTGACGAACTTGACGATTTCCAAAAAGACAATATTGAAAAAATTAAAAAAATCGCATCTAGCGAAGGTGCTGAAGTAATTTCACTTTGTGCTAAAACTGAAGAAGAACTCGTAAATATGGATGCTGAAGATAGAGAAATGTTTAAAAGTGAACTTGGTATTGATGTGTCAGGACTAAATAAACTTGTTGTCGCTAGTTATCATCTTCTTGGACTAATTTCTTATATCACAGCAGGAGAGAAAGAAGTGCGTGCTTGGACAATTAAGAATGGAACACTTGCCCCACAGGCTGCTGGTAAAATCCACACTGATTTCGAACGTGGCTTTATTCGTGCTGATGTTGTGAAATACGACGATTTGATTGGTCTAGGCGATTACAACTTGTGTCGCGAAAAAGGAAAAATAATTTCTGCCGGCAAAGACTACATCGTTCAAGACGGCGACATAATGCTCTTTAAATTTAATGTATAAAAAAATCCACATTATGTGGATTTTTTATAATTCTATACCTGCCAAATAATCAATTGAAACATTAAAAAATTTAGCAATAGCAATTAATTTAGATAATGTGGGTTCACAAATATCGTTTTCCCATAGACTAATTACAGATTTGCCTACTTTTATTTGTTTTGCTAATTCAATTTGTCCAATATGTTTTTCTTTTCTTAAATTTTTTAAACGTTCACCAAATGTTTCCATATAAGTATTTTCCCATAAAAATGAGAAAAATACTTGACTTCCCATAAAAATGGGAATATAATTTTTTAGTATCCTTTTAATTAAAGGAGTTAAATAATAAGGCGTAGATAAGTAAGTATGAAAAAAGACACTTTGTGTGTCTTAATACTGTCAAAAATTAAATTTAATCAATCAAACCAATTAAATAATCGGCGCTTTCGTTTAATTCTTTGCAAATAAGTATTAAAATATCAATAGGTGGTTGATGTTTGCCTGTACAATAATTATTAACAACACTTTGCGACATGCCTATTCTTCTAGCAAGTTCGTTTTGTGACATTTTATTTAGTTTCAAGGTTTCATTTAATCGTTTTACGAATATATTATCCATATAAATATTTTACCGCTAAAAGCCATAATTTATTTGACATATGGGTAAAAGCCTTATATAATATAATTGTCGTTAGATTAAAAAAGACACTATTGAGTGTCTTTGAAATTTATTTTGAGAAGTTTAGTCGGTTAAACCAAGTAAATAGTCGGCACTTTCGTTAAGTGCTTTGCAAATTAAAATTAATATATCAATAGGTGGTTGGCGTTTTCCCAAACAATAGCAACTGATAATATCAGCCGACATGTTTATTCTTTTAGCCAATTCGGCTTGTGATATATTATTAGTTTTTAAAGATAATTTTAATCTTTCAGCAAAACAACTATTCATATTTTTATATTACGACAATTAGTCGTGAAATAGTTGACAAACGACAATAAGTCGACTAAAATTACAAAAAAGGAGATAAAATGAAGATAAAAATAAAAGAAAGGAAAAGAAAATATAAATTCAATTTTGAATTAATTGAAAACAAAAGAAAAAATATGAAAATGAATGTAAAGGAATTTTGTGACTATTGTATGATGAGTGTTAGATCTTACTATAGATTAAAAAATAATGAATATTC
>JAZRUZ010000010.1:0-7427 GCA_045598895.1 Candidatus Onthoplasma sp.
AAATTTTTATTTTTATTTTTTTCAGGTTCAAAAATAAGAATAAAGAATTTGAAAAAATAAAAGGTGGTACTAATGTGAATGAAATTAAAGATTTATGGGATAGTCATTGGTTAATTAATATGGGAATAAAACATATAGAACTTCAAGATAAGCTTGAAGAATATTTTGGTTGCAAATACGTTGTATTATTTACTAATGGCCATTTAGCTTTAGAGAACGCAATTGCTGCAATGAATTTTCCTGAAGGTTCAGAAGTTATTACTACACCTTTTACATTTGCATCTACTACTCACGCAATAGTAAGAAACAGATTGATTCCTGTTTTTTGTGATATTAAAAAGAACGATTATACTATTGATGAATCAAAGATAGAGGAATTAATAACCGATAAAACAGTAGCGATATTACCAGTTCATGTTTATGGAAATATGTGCAATGTTGTAGAAATTGATAGAATCGCGAAGAAACATAACTTAAAGATCATATATGATGCCGCACATGCGTTTAGTGTTAAATATAAAGGAATATCTTCAACTAACTTTGGTGATATAACTATGTTTAGTTTTCATGCCACAAAAGTTTTTAATACTATTGAAATTTATATTTAAATTTGATATATTTATTAATATGAATACTATAGTTTCAATTTCAACTCCAGCAGGAAATAGTGGTGTTGCTGTAATTAGAGTAAGCGGAGAAGACTCTAAAACAATTTTACAAAAATTAATAAAAGAAAATCTTGATTTCGAACCACGAAAAATGTATCTAAAAAAAATATATATAGGAGATTTTATCGATAAGGCACTTGTCGTTTATTTCAAAGCACCTTTTTCTTTCACAGGCGAAGATATTGTTGAAATTCAATCACATGGTGGATACTTCCTTGCTCAACAAATAGTTGAAGAGTGTGTAAATCTTGGTGCAACTCTTGCCGGTAGAGGAGAATTTAGTAAACGCGCTTTTATTAATGGTAAAATGAGTCTTGATGAAGCAGAAGGAGTTATTGATTTAATAAACGCAGAGACAGAAATGCAAGCAAAATCAGGCAGTGATTTATTAAATGGTGAACTTAAAGATAGAATAAATGTTTATCAAGATACTTTGACCGACATACTCGCCGATATTGAAGCAAAATTGGATTATCCAGAATATGAATATGATGATACTGAAACAAATGATGTCAAAACAAAAATAAAAAATTTAATAGACAATCTTCAAAATTTAATAAATGACAGCAAAAGTGGTTTAATTATTAAAAATGGTGTAAAAGTTGCGATTGTAGGAGAGCCAAATGTAGGAAAATCAAGTTTGTTAAATGCTTTAACTAAATCTAATAAGGCGATTGTAACCGATATTGCTGGAACAACTAGAGATATAGTCGAAGGCGAGTACGAATTTAATGGGATTATTTTTAGACTGTTTGATACTGCTGGAATTCATGAAAGTAAAGACATAGTAGAACAAATTGGAATAGATAGAGCAAAACAAACACTTAAAGATAGTGACCTTGTTTTAAAAATTAGTACGCCTTATAATATTTGCAACATTGAAACAGACAAACCATTTATAAAAGTGTTTAATAAAACCGATTTGTTAAAAACAAAAAAAGTAAAAGATTTCTTTTACGTTAGCGCTAAAAACAATGAAAATATTGACGAGTTAAAAAAACTAATTTTTGACAAAACCGTCTCAACTGACATTGAACAAAATAAATTTTATTTAACCAACACAAGACACATTGATTGTGTTAAAAGGACAATTCAATCGCTAAAAAATGCTATTAAAATTTTTGACAATATGACCTTTGATATAATTTCAAACGAGTTAAAGGCTGCTTGGCGAACTTTAGGTGAAATAAGTGGCGTGGTAAGCGACGAGAAAATATTAGATAAAGTCTTCTCAAAGTTTTGTTTAGGTAAATAATTTAAACAAGGGACAAAATAGTTCCTTTTTTATTTTATGTTTTAAGATTATTGTATTTTATATAATAATATATTGATTTTTAATCGATTTATGATATAATTTATTCGATGGAATTTGTAGACGTTTATGACGCAATAGTTGTTGGAAGTGGACACGCTGGAAGTGAAGCATGTCTTGCTCTTTCACGTCTTGGACAAAAAACTTTACTTACGACCTTAAATCTTGATAGCATTGCTTTTTTAGCATGTAACCCAAGTATTGGTGGAACTGCAAAAGGACAACTTGCAGGTGAGATTGACGCCCTTGGTGGAGAAATGGGTGTTAATGCTGATAAATCTATGCTTCAATTACGTATGTTAAACTCAGGCAAAGGTCCAGCAGTACAATCTTTACGTGCTCAAGTTGATAAAGTTGTTTATCATAATGAGATGAAACACACTATTGAAAGACAAAAAAATTTAGACGTCTTACAATGTGAGATTGCTGAAATTTTAGTCGAAGACGGAAAAGTTATCGGTGCTAAAACCAGCATGGGCGAAATATTTAAATGTAAAGCAATAGTAGTTTGTACAGGTGTTTATTTAAATAGTAGAATAATTATTGGCGACTTTACTAAAAAGACAGGTCCTAACGGATATGAGCCAAGCACTTTCCTTACAAAATCTTTAATGGATTTAGGAATTGAAATTAAACGTTTTAAGACAGGAACACCTGCAAGAGTTGATGGAAAAACTATAGACTATTCAAAGTTTGAAATTCAAAATGGCGACGACTTAAATGTTAGTTTTTCGCATCTTAACAGCAAAGTAAAAAATAAAAAATGTTGCTATTTAGGTTACACTTCGACTGCTATGCACGATTGTATTCGTGAGAATATTAGTAAAGCGCCAATGTACTCTGGCGCAATTAAAGGCATTGGACCTAGATATTGTCCAAGCATTGAAGATAAAGTCATGCGTTTTAGCGATAAAGATAGACATCAGTTATTCCTAGAGCCAGAGAGTGTTTATACAGATGAGGTTTACGTACAAGGAATTTCAAGCAGTATGCCTAGCGAAATTCAAAGAAAAATGTACCACCTTATTCCAGGTTTTGAAAATGTGAAAATTATGCGTTTTGCTTATGCTATTGAATACGACTGCATAAATGCGACCGAACTTAAAAACAACTTGGAAAGCAAAAAAGTAAATGGACTATTCTTTGCAGGACAAATTAACGGAACTTCTGGATATGAAGAGGCAGGTGCACAAGGAATTATGGCTGGTATTAACGCCTCTAGATACATCAATAATCAAGAGCCTTTTATACTTGGTAGGGATCAGGCGTATATTGGCGTACTGATAGATGATTTGGTTACAAAAGATATTATTGAACCATACCGTATGATGACGTCACGTGCTGAATACAGGTTGATTTTAAGACAAGACAACTGCGACATTCGTTTAACTGAATTAGGTCGTTCTATCGGTCTAGTAGACAATAAAAGATATAAAGTATTTAAAAATAAATTAAAGAAAATTGAGAGTGTAAATAAAGAACTTTCTGTAATGTGTAATCCTAAAAAACTAGAAAAGTTATTTACTGATAAAAATGAGAGCGTTCCAAAAAATGGACTAATCTTGAAAGACGCTATTAAGAGAAATAATATAACAATTTTTGATATAAAAGAATACTTTAATTTATTTAAAGACGTTGATGACACAATACTCGATTATGTAAATACTGAAATTAAATATGAAGGATATATCCGTCAAGAACTAGATTTCATTGAAAAGTCTAAAAAGACAGAGAATATGCCTTTACCAGATATCGATTATTCAAAAATAGGAGGTTTACGTATAGAGGCTAGACAAAAACTTAATAAATTCAAGCCTTCAACTCTTGGTCAAGCCAAAAGAATAGATGGCGTAAGTCCAGCCGACATTAGTGTTTTATTAGTATATCTCAAACTTCAAAAATTTATTTAAGGAAAAACATGGAAACCGACGACCAATCAATAAAAACATTTTTAGAAAATTTAAAATTGATAAAAGCAAATAAATTTGCTTCCTATTTGTCTTGGCCTATTGAAGAGGGCGACGACTTAACTTTAATTGAAGCGATTGAGTCTTTAACTAAGACTATGAGATATTTTCCTACTAAAAAAGACACAAAAATTAAGTTAAGCGATCAAGAACAATTAGATTTTGTAAAAGAATTTTATAGATTTTATTTCCCTAAAAATTTTTCAAAAAGGATTGATGATGTCTTTGATAGAAAAGACCCTCTTTTTACCGAGAAAAATGGAAAAAAGAACCGCTACAATTTAATAATCAAACATGTGAATGATGACGACAAGTATTTTAGTTCAATTTCGCATAATCAAGATGATACAAGTTTAATTTTTACACTTTTCTTGCATGGCAATATTGACGATTTGAGAACTATTGCGCATGAGTCTATACATGCAATGAGCGCCCATCATAGAAAATCAGTAGAAGCTGTAAGAAATTTTGCTTCTCCTGATGAAATTAAAGAATTACATAGTTTAAATTTTGATAAAGATTGTATAGGTGAGATTGAATCGCACATTATTGAGCATCTGTTTAATAGGTTCTTGCTACACACAAAAATTTACAATCAACACGATATGACAAACTATAAAAATTGCGAACATAACTCACTAGTTAATAATTTGCATTTCATCGTGGATGAAAATAAAATTGCAAAATTATTCGGCAAAGACAGTGATGAGAAAAAAGCAAAAACAGTTATAATAAAATTGCAAAAAGAAAAGAAGTCTTATATACTAGACTGTATTGATAACATTCGATCTATGAAATATACATCAGAAAAAGCTTTCTATAAATATAGGTATGTTGTCGGTAGGATTATTGCAGATAAATGGATTGAAAATTTTGACAAGTCAAATAAAATAGAACGACAAAATATGATAAAAGATTTTATCTCTTTTGTAGACCACACAGACACAATGACGCCGGATAAAGCAAGTGAAAAATTGTTGGGATATAATTTTTATGACGCAATTGAAGATTTTGTTTTAAATCTTGTAAATGAGAGCAAATCAAAAATTAATATAGGGGACGAGTTATTTTAGGGGACAAAATGAAAGCATTAGAATATGAACATTTTATAAAAGAACATGAAAAAGAATTCAAAACTTATTTTGAAGAACTTGTTTCATATAATGACAAAGTTAATCTAACAGCAATTTTAGAAAAAAATGACGTGTATACTAAACACTTTTTAGATAGCATTTTAGGAGTTGACGCGATACCGGTTGGAAGCAATATTGTAGACATTGGAACAGGCGCTGGCTTTCCAAGTCTACCTTTAAAAATAATTAGACCTGACATAAATATTACCATGGTAGATAGTCTTCAAAAAAGAGTTGTGTTTTTAGATTATATTTGTAACAAATTAAATATAAAAGCAACAAATGTACATGCAAGAGCAGAAGAATTTGCTAAAGACAACAGAGAAAAATATGACATTGCGGTGGCGCGTGCTGTTGCAAAATTAAACACTCTTCTTGAATATCTTCTTCCTTTAGTGAAAATTGGTGGATATGTTGTAGCCTACAAAGGCGCTAATTACAAAGACGAATTAGCAGAAGCAACCAATGCTATTAAAACGCTTGGTGGCAAGTTTATTAAAACTCTTTCCTTCTCATTACCTAATGAAGTAGGTGAAAGAAACATATTAATTATAGAAAAAATTGCAGAAACTCCTGCGATTTATCCTAGAGGAAAAAATCTACCTAAGTTAAAACCAATAGTATAAGAAAAAAGATACTTTACAAGTATCTTTTTTTTAATCTTCATTAAACGTAAAAGTCTTTTCAATTAAACTTTTCTTTTCTTTTTCTAATTTTATTGCTTCATTTGATAATTGTTTAATTTTTTCTTCAATCAATCTCTTGTTTTGTAAAAATGCTCGTTGATTTAAATTTTCTTCAATGTTTTTGTTAATTTGATCAATCTGTTTATATTCATACTCATACATTTCATTTCTTACAGCTTCCCACGACGCTTCGGTAATATCAGGATAATCTTTTATTAATTCTTCCCATATTAAAATTTTATTTTTAGTATATATTAACTCGCTTATAAAAACCTTGGGTGCATTTTTGTTTGTACAAGATATATTTTTATATATTTTTTTGTCTATTTTAATATCGATTGTATCAAGAATTGAATCATCGCTTTTGTTTTCAATTATACTAACCGTTTTATCTGGGTATTTATCCATAAAAAACTTAATCATAGATTTTTCAAAAACTGCAAGGGACACTTCAAAAAAATCTTTAAACTCATTTTCAAAATTTTTATTTTGTAAAATTTCGATTATTTTATCCAATCTTTTTTGATTATAAATATTTTTATTAGCCTTCATTGTTTCTAGTTGTTTTCTTTCTTCGCATAGTTTTCTAAATTCACCAAATTTCATATTTTCTCCAAACCGTCGATAGATTATCATATATAATATATTATGTCAAGTACTAAATAGATATTATATACATATATATAATAGTATATATCTTTATATATACGCGTGCACGCGTAGCGAGTTGACAAAAAATTTATAAAAAGTATAATATATATTACGAGGTGCTTATGAAGAAAAAACTAGTTTTAAGATTGGCTTCAATAATAGCTGCAGGATCAGCTTGTGTAGCTGTCGCCAACCTTGTTAGTCCCAACGAAACAAAAAACGAAAATGAAATAAAATACTACTATAACAATTCCATAAAAGAAACAGGGGAAGTGGAATTAAAAAAATCTTTTTTGAAAGAACACAATACAAAAACTTTAAAAATTTAACTAAAAAGATAAAATCTTTGAAAAAACACATAGTGTAGTAATTATAAAGCAAGTCAAAATTTGACTTGCTTTTTTAGTTACTCTAATTTGTCAAAATTTTATATCATTGACAAATTTAAGTTTTAAATATATAATAAAGAAAATGAAAATAGAAAAGTTAGAACTTAATAACTTTAGAAATTATGAAAAAGCGACATGTTTGTTTACCGAAGGTGTCAACTTTATTGTAGGCTCAAACGCACAAGGTAAAACTAATTTACTAGAAAGTATTTATTTAATTAGCGTGGGAAAAAGTCCAAAAAATAGTAAAGAAAAACAACTTATCAGGTTTAACCAAGAAAAAGCAAGTGTAAGTGTTGAGTTTTCAACCCTTGCTGGAAATAAAAATATTAAAATGTATCTTGATAAATCCAATAAAAAGGCAATAAAAATAAATAATTTAAATATTTTAAAGTTAACTGAATTAGTTGGAATATTAAACAGTGTGTATTTTAGTCCTGATGAATTGAAACTTATCAAAGAAGTTCCTGAAGATAGAAGAAATTTTTTAGACATATCAATTAGTCAATTTGATAAAAACTATTTATATAATTTAATAAAGTATGAACGTGTGCTAAAAATGCGTAATTTAATTTTAAAGAGTAAAGATTCAATCGAACTAAAAAAAGAACAATTAAAAAT
>JAZRUZ010000011.1:0-13934 GCA_045598895.1 Candidatus Onthoplasma sp.
ATGATTATAAGGATAGAATTCTATTCTTTTGTACTTAGGAGATTTTATGGATATAAGAAATATCGCAATTATTGCTCACGTTGACCATGGTAAAACAAGTTTAGTTAATGCCTTGTTAAAACAAGGTGGTATTTTTCGTGAGAATCAAGACGTGCAAGACAGAGTTATGGACTCTAATGCACTAGAGAGAGAAAGAGGTATTACAATTTTAAGTAAGAACTGCTCTGCTTTCTATAAAGATACAAAGATAAACATTGTTGATACTCCCGGACACGCTGACTTCGGTGGCGAGGTTGAACGTGTATTAAAGATGGTAGACGGAGTATTGCTTGTTGTTGACTCTTTTGAAGGACCAATGCCACAAACACGTTTTGTTCTCGAGAAGGCGCTTGAACTTAATTTGAAGGTTATTATTGTTATAAACAAGATCGATAAACCAGACGCTAGACTAAAGGAAGTTCCTGACGAAGTGCTTGAACTTATGCTTGACCTTAATGCAACAGACGAACAACTTAATAGTCCAATAGTTTATTGTTCAGCAAGAACAGGTGTCGCTACTAATGATTTTAATGTTCAAGGAACAGATATGACACCATTGTTCGAAGCAATTGTTAATCACATTGATCCACCAAAGATGGAAGTTGATAAACCTTTTCAGATGCTCATTTCTTCAACTGAACAAAACGATTATTTAGGAAAATTGGCTGTTGGTAAAATCGAAACCGGTAAAATTAAATTAAATCAAACCGTTTATGTGAAAAATCATTTTGATGAGTCTAAACATTATTCAGGAAAAGTTGTTAACATTTTCAATTTTAATGGATTAAAGAGAGAACCTATTGAAGTTGGAACTGCTGGCGATATTATTTGTATTGCAGGCCTTCCTGACATAACAATTGGAGATACTATAAGCGAAAATCCAGATATGCCAACAATTCCTTTTGTCAAAATCAGTGAACCTAGTGTTGAAATGACTTTCATGGTAAACGATAGTCCTTTTGCTGGAAAAGAAGGAAAATTTGTAACAAGTAGACACTTGAAAGATAGATTATATAAAGAGGCTGTAAAAGACTTATCTCTTCAAGTTCAAGATGGTGCCACTGCTGACCAATTCAAAGTACGTGGTAGAGGCGAAATGCATCTATCTATTCTTATTGAGAATATGCGTAGAGATGGATATGAATTCCAAGTAAGTAGACCTAGAGTTTTGTATAAAACAATTGACGGAGTTAAGAGTGAGCCTATCGATAAGGTAGTTATTGATGTGCCGGAAGATAGTGTCGGTGCAATCATGATGAGTATGGGAGAAAAGAAAGGCGAACTTCTTGATATGTCACCTATCGGCTCAAGAATGCGTTTGCAATTTTTAGTGCCAAGCAGAGGCTTGTTTGGTTACAAGTCACAAATGTTAACTGACACTCGTGGTGAAGGCGTTATGTCTAGTGTCTTTGATAGTTATCAACCATACAAAGGTGATATTGCTGGTAGAAATTTTGGTTCGCTAATATCATATGAAACAGGCGAAACAATTACTTATGGCTTGTTTAATGCACAAGGCAGAGGCGACTTGATTGTTGGTGCTGGCGAAAATGTTTATTTAGGACAAGTTGTCGGTTCAAATCCAAAAGGCGATGACATTGTAGTAAATGTTTGTAAGAAAAAACAATTAACAAACACTCGTAGTAGCGCTAGTGATGAAGCATTGAAACTTACTCCAATTCAAAAGCCAACTCTTGAAGAAGCGCTTGAATTTATTGCTGATGACGAATTGGTAGAAGTTACACCTCAAAGCATAAGAATTAGAAAGGCTATATTGGATCATGGCTTAAGAGCAAAATCCCATAAGCCTGTTGTGGAGAATTAATGATTAGAAAAACAGAAAGTGAACAATTTAATAAGGCATACAAGACAGCGAAAAGGTTAGTGTTAACTATGCTGTGTTGTGTTCCTTTTATGATTATTATTGCTTTCTTATTTAGAGAATCAATTACTGGTTGGCTTCAATATTTATTATTTTTAGGAATTTTAATTATTGCAGTTTCAATAGAAGAATTAATTTATCATAAAAGACAAAAACGCCTTCAAGCGAAAGAGTTTATTGAAGGAAACAAAGATGTGTTTAAGTAGGAGGAAGTATGGAGAATAAAGCAAGAATGTTACCCAATGATTTAGAGGCAGAACAAAGTTTACTTGGTTGTTTGTTTATTTCTAATGACGCTTGTATTGATGTTTTTCCGGAATTGAAAGCAAACGACTTTTATTCAACAGCTCATCAAAAAATTTATCAAGCAATGCTAGATAACTATTCTAAAGACATTGCTGTTGATTACATAACTGTTACAAAAGTTCTAGATCAAAAAGGTCAACTTGAAGATGTTGGTGGATTAGGTTATATTACTGATCTAACTAATTTTGTGCCTTCTAGTGCTAATTACAAGCACTATATGAACATAATTAAAAATGATAGTGTGTTGCGTAAAGTTATAGAGGCAAGTCAAGCAACAATTAATTCTGCTTTTGAGTCAGGGGACGCAAATGCTGTTCTAGAGAACGCTGAAAAATCTATCTTTGATATTTCACAAACAAAAAGTAGAAAAACTCTTGAACACATTAAACATGGCGTGAACGAAGCAATTGATATGATGGAAAAATTGTCAATCGATCCAAACGCTAACGCAGGTGTTAAGGTAGGCTTCCCAACATTAGATAAAATCACAAATGGATTTAAACCAGGCGAACTTATTATTATTGCTGCGCGTCCAGGTATCGGAAAAACTACACTTGCTGTTAACTTTGCAGTTAATGCAGCACTTAAATATTCTAAGTCTGTCGCTATGTTTGACCTTGAAATGTCAAGCCTTCAAGTAGCACAAAGATTTTTGTGTTCTACAGGAAGAATTGCTATGGACAACCTAAAAGCAGGCACGAAAGACGCAACTATTTGGGATAGTTTACTTGAAACAAAGAAACTACTTGAGAATTCAAATATTTACGTAGATGATACAACAACTATCACCCCACAAGAAATTTTATCTAAGTGTAGAAGATTAAAAGCACAATATGGACTTGATATGGTTATTATTGACTATCTTCAACTTATGAAGAGTGATAGATTTGTTAAAGACGGAAATAGGCAACAAGAAGTTTCTAATTTAACAAGAGATATTAAACTTGCAGCGCGTGAGTTAGGAGTGCCAATTTTACTTTTGTCACAACTTAACCGTAACAGCGAGAAAGAAAAACGTACACCTCAACTATCAGACTTAAGAGAATCAGGATCTATCGAACAAGACGCAGATATTGTTATGTTTATCGCTGATCAAAAGGCTGATAGCGTTAGCGAAGAATCTAACGACGATGCACTTGATTATACTTTGGTTATCGCTAAACACCGTAATGGTATGCGTGGCGATATTCCAATCAAGTGGAAGAGTGAATTTACTCAATTTTATGAGCAAGGTCGTGACACTCTTTATACAAAGAACACAAGCAAAATACAAAAAGACAGTGTTTTAACTGCTGTCGAAGATAAAGATATTGATGATATTTTTAAGGAATAATTTATGGAGAACGGAGAACCGAGTAAGGTATTATTAAGCAAAAGATTAAATAGAGTTTTAAATAAAATAAAATTAAAAAGTGTTTTGGATTGTTTAGAATTCTCAAAAATTGAACTAATATTTATGGGATTTAATGAGAAACTTTGGAATGAATTAACAGAAGTTTTAAGTGAGTTTGGCTATGTTTATTTTAACAATCAATGGATAGAACAAGTAAACGAATTGTCAATTTAAAAGGAGATAAATTTGTATGATTATTGATGAAATAAAGAAAGACAATGTTCAGGCGATGAAAGATCACAATGCTCTTGCTAGAGCAATTTATGGCGTAGTTATGAATAAAGTTTTACTTGCCTCAATTGAACTAAAAAAAGACGGAAAAGAGTTAACAGATGTTGATACTATTCAAATACTTCAAAAAACTATTAAAGAGTTAAGTGAAGAAAAAGAAAATTACATTAAGGCAGGAAATACTAACGAAGCCGACAATATTGAAACACAAAAAGAGATAATTACAAAATATCTTCCTAAAATGCTTAGTGAAGATGAAATAAAGAATATTATTGCAGGATTAGATGATAAATCAATTCCTAACGTTATGAAATATTTTAAGACAAACTATGCTGGACAAGTTGATATGGGCTTAGTAAATAAGATTGCGCGTGGATAATTATGAGACTCATTATTCAAAGAATTAAAAACGCAACACTTTCAGTTGATGGAAAGGTTGTGAGTAGCGTCAATAATGGATTGATGGTGCTTTGTGGAGTGTGTCAAGGTGACACAATGGAACAAGTTAAAAAGTCGGCTTATAAAATCGCTAATTTAAGAATTTTTGAAGATGAAAATCAAAAATTAAATTTGAGTGTATTAGACAAGATTGGCGAAATTTTACTTGTATCAAATTTTACACTTTGCACAATTGAATCTACGGGGAACCGACCAAGTTTTATCTATTCAGCAGACAAAGAAACAGCAAATAATCTATATCTAGAATTAGGTATAGAATTAAACAATTTGGGAGTTCCTACAAAATTAGGGGTATTTGGCGCTGACATGCAAATTGATGCTCATTTAGATGGACCAATAACTATATACAAAGAAATTAAATAAGGGGTAAAATGGAAAAGTTATTTAATACTAGTAAATCAATACACGACAAAGCAATTAAAGTGTTGATTAAAAGTCTAAAGAAAGAAAAAATCAATAAAATCATTGACGCAGGTAGCGGAAAAGTTAGCGCTAGTATTATGCTTAAATATTTCCCTAATGCTAAAGTTGACGCTGTAGTTTATCCTGGTGACAATAGAAAAATAAATCCAATTGAAACAACTATTAGTTCAAAGCGACTTAAAGTTATTGAAATGGACTTTTGTAAAGAAAAAGTTAAGAACAAATACGATTTAAGTCTTATGCTTTTAACGTTAGGTGAAGCGCTTAATTTTGGCAATACTTTCGAAAGTCTTTTCCATGGACTTATGGATATTGATTCAAGATATTTTATTCTTTACGACGTGCTTGAAGATCCAAGTGTTCATTATAGATATATAGAACAATATTTAAAAGAAAAAGGTTTCAAAATTTTAATGAAGAAAAAGTTTAGAAATCCTCATCCCGAACACTATCCAAAAGTCAAGTTTGATAAATATAAACTTGAATACGACACAAAACACTACATTGGCTATTTAATAAAGAAATTATAAAGGAGAAAATATGAATAAAAAATATTTAGTTACCTCAGCTTTGCCATATGTTAATGGACTACCACATCTAGGGCATATTGCAGGATGCTTGTTGCCTGCTGATGTGTATAATCGTTTTCAAAATGCAGTTGGCAATGATAGTATTTTTATTTGTGGAACAGATGACCATGGTACAGCATCTTTTATTTCTGCACGTGAAATAGGTGTTCCTATTGAGAAATTTATCGATGTTATGAATTCGAGATATAAGGAAATCTTAACTAAATTAAATATAAAATTTAATAATTTCAGTAGAACTAGTACTGCTACACATGAGCAAGTAACAAAAGATTTTTTCAAGGCTTGTTATGATAATGGATATATAAGTGAAAAAGAATCCACTATGATATTCTGCGAGAAAGATAAAATGGGTTTGGCTGATAGATTCGTTATTGGCACATGTCCATACTGTGGATATGACCATGCTTATGGTGATCAATGTGATAATTGTGGAAAAACTTACGAGTTGGAAGAATTGATTAATCCTAAATGTTCATTTTGTGGTGGCACACCTATTAAAAAACAGACTAAACATTTATATTTAGAACTAAACAAGGTTAGCAACAAGTTAAATGATTGGATTGAATCTCAAAAATCAGTTTGGCGTCCACATGTTTATGCTATGGCAAAGCGTTGGATAAACGAAGGGTTAAAACCAAGATGTATAACACGAGATATCCCATGGGGAATAAAAGTGCCTCTTGAAGGATATGAGGATAAAGTTTTTTACGTTTGGTTTGACGCTCCAATTGGTTACATTTCTATGACTAAAGAACTTGGTGAAGATGTTATGAAAGACAGATGGCAAAATCCAGACTGCAAAATAGTTAATTTTATCGGTAAAGATAATATAGATTTCCATGCTGTAATGTTCCCTAGTCAATGCTTGGCTTGTGGTAAATATGAATTAGCATCTAATGTGGCTGGATTTAACTTTTTAAATTTTGAAGGTAAAAAATTCTCAAAATCTAAACGTATAGGAATCTTTGGAAACGAATTGTTAAATAGCGATATAGATATCGATGCTTTGCGTGCATATTTAGTATCTGTGTTCCCAGAAAATAAAGATAGTGAGTTTACTTACGAAACATATAAAAATACGGTCAATGCAGATTTAGTAGGTAAATTTGGTAATTTCTTTAACCGTACTTTGTCAATGAATAAAAAGAATTTTGACGGTAAGTTGGGAATCTCTTTTGACGATATAAAAGAGAATTTAAACGAGTTTGACAAAGAAATGGTAGAAGCAATCAAAACTTATCCAAATAAAATCATAGATTTATATGACAAGACTGAATTTAGATGTGCAGAAACTGAAATTATGCATTTCGCATCAATAGGCAATACATATTTAGAAAAAGTTGCTCCTTGGAATTTAATAAAAAATGGTGATTTACGCTCTGCTAAAAAGACTTTATATTTATGTCTAAATATGGCAAAATCATTAGCATTATTGATGGCACCTATATGCCCAGATAAATGTCAAAATATTTACAATCAATTAGGATTTAACGATGATGTACTTGCTCGTGGTAAAATGTTAGATGCAAATAAAATAAATATTTCTGCTAATCACGAAATAGGAGAAATTGCACCATTGTTTGCTCGTGTTGATGATGAAATGATTGCTAACTACAAGCAGCAATTTAATGGTACAATAGATAATATTGATTTATTTACTGACGTTGTGAAACAAGATGAATCTAATTTTATAACTATAGACGACTTTTGTAAAGTGCAAATGAAAGTCGGCCTTGTTCTTGATTGTGAGGCTGTGCCTAAGTCAAAATTATTACACTCTACTGTTCGAGTAGGAGATAAGACTTTATCTATTCTAAGTGGTATCGGTAAATTCTACACTCCAGAGGAGATGAAAGGCAAGAAAGTAATAGTTGTCGTAAATCTTCCACCTAGAGAAATGAAAGGGCTAGTTAGTGAAGGTATGATAATTTGTGCCGAAGATAGTGCTGGAAATATTTCTTTAATAAGTCCAGAAAAAGACGTTCAAGATGGCAGTGATATCAGTTAAAACACCAATTTAGGTGTTTTTTCTGTTAATTCTAAACAAAAAGAAAACAAATCTCTTCGAGATTATGTTTTGTTGTTTACACAATAATGCAAAAAAAGTCCATAACAATATGGACTTTTTTGTTTATACTTAATATTTTAATTCATTTTCATTTAAGATAAGTAGTTGTTGGGTTGATTTTGTTTTCTAATGATTTTAACATTTCGTCCGTTATGCCCCAGATTGGATGACTATATCTCTTTTTAATCTTTTGTAGTAATAAATGTGAACTATTACAATCCAAAGATAGAATTATTTCCAATTTTTGTTCTGGTTTAAAATTTCTAATATTCCAGTTTTGTTGGTATTTTTTTGTTTTCCAGAATTGTTCAGTTAGATCAGAGTCTATTAAAACATTATTGTTTAACTTGTAGATTTCTTTAGAAAATTTTTCGACACAGTCATAACAATGAAATCCGCCAACTACAATATGTTTTGCGTCTTTTAAATTTAATTTATTTGCGATTAAATTAAAATTCGCATATCTAAAGTTGGCTGATGTATAAGGATTAGACTCCTCAAAAGTTACATCAGCATCTATACATCTATTTGGAATTAAATTAATAAAGCCTAAATTTGAATACTTATATTTTACTACTACAAATTCATATCCCTTTTTTATATATCTTTCTTTAATACACTCATTAAATGAATTTGCATCATTGTTTTGATTATCTAGATATTCTATTTGAGGAAATAATAAAATAAAAATTTTTTTCATGTCATTATCGTAACACGGATTATAATATTAGTCAATATGTATTTCTTAAATTAGGTTTTATTGATTAAAACAGATGAATTTTCTTATTTTTTTTGCTATAATTACATTATATATTTATATATAATGTAAAAGTTTATTTTAATGGGGAAAAATTAAATTAAACCTTTAAGGAGAAAGTATGCAAGATGAATTAAAAGTTACTAAAGAGTATGGCGCAAGTCAAATTCAAGTTTTGGAAGGATTGGAGCCTGTTAGAAAGCGTCCTGGTATGTATATTGGTTCGACTGATGAAAGAGGCCTTCATCATCTTGTTACTGAGATTGTAGATAACTCTATCGATGAGGCGCTTGCTGGATATTGTAACGAGATAAGTGTAACTATTAATAGCGACGGTTCAATAAGCGTACTTGATAATGGTCGTGGTATTCCTACAGGTATTCATGAGAAGGAAGGAGTTAGTGCTGCTGAATTGGTTTTAACAAAACTTCACGCTGGTGGTAAATTTGGCGGTGGTGGATACAAGATTTCTGGTGGACTTCATGGTGTTGGTTTGTCTGTAGTTAATGCTCTTAGTGAAACACTTCTTCTTGATATTTTCCAAAATGGTCATCACTATCATCAAGAGTATCATAGAGGAATCCCTGCTGGAAGGTTAGAAATTGTTGAAGATGTAGAATTTAGTCATACGGGAACAATGGTTAGTTTTAAACCTGACTTTGAAATCTTTGATAGTGTAATATTTAACTATGAGGTTTTAAAATCTAGACTTCGAGAAATTGCTTTCTTAAATAAAGGTTTAAAGATAAACCTTAAAGACGAAAGACCTGAACAAGAACAAGAAAATTCTTATCAATTCATGGGTGGAATTCAAGAGTTTGTTGCTGACCTTACAGAGAACAAAAATTGCGTTTTCCCTGAGCCGATTTATATTGATAAAATTTATCATTATAAGAGAAAAGATGAAAACGGACAAATGCAAGATGCAACAACTGAGATTGAATTAAGTTTCCAATACACTGACACATACACAGAGAATATTCATTCTTATTGTAACAACATCAACACAGAAGAAGGTGGTAAGCACCTTGACGGATTTAAGAACACTTTGTTAAAGATTGTTAACAATTATGCAATCGACAATAAGATAATTAAAGAAAATCAAAAATTAAGTGGCGAAGACACAAGAGAAGGAATAGTTGCTGTAATTTCAGTTAAAGTGGAAGAGCCTCAATTCGAAGGACAAACTAAGACAAAACTTGGAACTGACGAAATTAGGACTTTTGTTGGTAAGGCGATGGACGAGATCTTCAAAGATTATCTCGAAGAACATCCAAAAGAGAGTAAAGAGTTAATCAACAAATGTATGTTAAGTCAAAAGGCGAGAGAGGCTGCTCGTAACGCTAGAGAAGACACTCGTAGAAAGAGTGCGTTAGAGTCAAGCACACTTCCTGGAAAACTTGCTGACTGCAGTAGTAAAGATTCTAGCATTTGCGAAATTTTCATAGTTGAAGGAGATTCGGCAGGTGGAACTGCAAAGAATTGTCGTGATAGACATTATCAAGCTATTCTTCCTCTACGTGGTAAGATTTTGTACGTTGAAAAGACAAGACTAGCGAGAGCGCTTGAAAATCAAGAAATAAATTCAATGATAACTGCTTTCGGTTGTGGAATTTATGAAAACTGCGATCCAAAGAAATTAAGATACGACAAAATCATTATTATGACAGATGCCGATGTCGACGGAAGTCATATCGAGATTTTGATGCTTACATTCTTCTTTAGATTTATGCGTCCGTTGATTGAAGAAGGACATATTTATGTTGCTCAACCACCACTTTATAAAGTGACACACGGAAAGCAAGTTAAGTATTATTTCACTGAAGAAGAAAAGGCAAGAGAGGTTGGCACTAACGACAAAGGTATGGATATTCAACGTTACAAAGGTCTTGGTGAAATGGATGCTGATCAATTGTGGGAGACAACAATGAACCCTGAAACTAGAACTCTTAAAAAAGTTGTTATGTCGGACGCTGTCGCTTGTAATGAAGTGTTTGATCTTCTTATGGGAGATAGAGTTGAAGGTAGAAAAGACTTTATTGAACAAAATGCAAATCTTGCTAAAGACCTTGACGTTTAGGAGTAGAATATGGCAGAAATATTTGAAAAAATAGACAATACTAAATATGTAGATATCGACGTAGAACATGAGATGAAACAATCTTTCATTGAATATGCTATGGCGGTTAATGTTTCGCGTGCTATTCCTGATGTTAGAGACGGACTGAAACCTGTTCATAGAAGAATACTTTATTCTATGAATGAGTTGGGACTTACTTGTGATAAACCTTTTAGAAAATGTGCAAAAATCGTCGGTGACGTGCTTGGAAAATATCACCCACATGGCGATAGTTCAGTTTATGATGCGCTTGTTCGTTTGGCGCAAGACTTTACTATAAATGAGCCTCTTATTGACGGACATGGAAACTTCGGTTCAGTCGATGGAGATGGCGCTGCTGCATATCGTTATACTGAGGCAAGATTAAGTAAGGTTGCTGACGAACTTTTAAGAGATATTGAGAAAGACACAGTTGACTTCTATCCTAACTTTGATGCAACTGCTGTTCAACCGGTAGTTTTACCTTCACGTTTTCCTAACCTTCTAGTAAATGGTAGTGATGGTATTGCTGTCGGTATGGCAACAAATATTCCACCACACAATTTAAACGAAGTTATTGATGCAGTTCTTGCAATGATTGATAATCCAAATACTACAATCGAAGAACTTATGCAAATTATTCCTGCTCCAGATTTCCCTACAGGTGGCGAAATTTTAGCAGACAATGGCATTAGACAAGCATATCTCACTGGTCGTGGTTCAGTCGTAATGCGTGCTAAATGTGATATTGAGAGTTATGACGATGGAAAACGTTGGAGAATAATTTCTACTGCTATTCCTTATCAAGTGAACAAAGCACGACTTATTCAACAAATAGCAGGACTCGTTAGAGATAAAAAGATTGAAGGTATCAGCGACTTAAGAGATGAGTCCGGTCGTGGTGGCATGCGTATCGTTATCGAATTAAAGAGAGACGCAAATCCACAAGTTGTTTTAAATCAACTTTATAAACAAACACAACTTCAATTGTCGGCTGGTATTATAATGCTCGCATTGGTTGATAAACAACCTAAAGTGCTTAACCTTCAAGAAGTTTTGTTCCATTATTTAAACTTCCAACGTGAAATTATTACACGTAGAACTAAATACGATTTAAACAAGGCTGAAGAAAGAGCGCATATTTTGTCAGGTTTGGTCGTTGCTGTAAACAATATCGACGCCGTTATTGAGATAATTAAAAAGAGTAGCGATAAACAAACAGCACAAGATAATTTGATGAAAAAATTTGACCTTACTGACAGACAAGCGAACGCTATTCTCGAGATGAAATTAAGTAAACTCACCGGTCTTGAAGTTGAGAAATTAAACGAAGAGTTGAAAGAACTTAAAGTTGCAATTGAACACTTTAAGGCTGTACTTGCTGATAAACAAAAGATTGATGAAATCATTAAAAACGAACTTACTGAAATTAAGAACAAATATCCAACTCCTCGTAAGAGTGAAATTATCTATGATTATAGCGATATAGATATTGGAGACCTTATTCCTAAACATGATGTCGTAATTTCTATGACAAGTCAAGGTTATGTTAAACGTCTTCCTGTTGCTGAATATAAATCTCAAAATAGAGGTGGTAGAGGTGTAAATGCACACAAGACCAAAGAAGAAGATTTTGTTATTGATATGTTCGTTGTCAATAGTCATGATGATTTAATGTTCTTCACAACTGAAGGAAAAGTGTATGTTTATAAGGTATACAATATTCCAGAGGCTGGACGACAAAACAAAGGTAGGGCATTAGTTAACTTGCTTCAATTAAATGGCGATGAAAGAGTTAATGCTATCATTAAATTTGATAGAGATGATGACAAATTCTTAATTTTAGCAACTAAGAAAGGCTTGATTAAGAGAACAAAAGTAAGCGAATTTGATAATGTTCGTAAGAACGGAAAAATTGCTATCAAATTAAATGAAGGTGACTCACTTGTTAGTGCTAAAATCGTAAACAGCGATGATGAATTATTGGCAGTTGCTGACAATGGCAAATGTTTAAGATTTAAAAATAGCACTGTTCGTTTAGTTGGAAGATCTAGTCTTGGTGTTAAGGCTATGAAATTAAACGCTGACGAAAATCTTGTTGATGTTATGGTATTAAATCCTGATGAAGATATTTTAACTGTTACAGAAAAGGGTTATGCAAAACGCAGTAAACCTGAAGACTATAGACTTCAATCTCGTAATGGAAAGGGTATTAAAGCAGGTGTGTTTAACGAAAAAACAGGCAAAGTCGTTGCTATTAAACCTGTAACTAGTGAAAACGACGTTTTGGCAATCTCTGCAGAAGGTGTAATGATCAGAACACATGCTGATTCTATTAATACTGTCGGTAGAAATAGTCTAGGTGTTAGACTTATGAAAGTAAGTGCGCAAGATACTGTTGCTAGTGTGGCTGTAATTGAAAAAGCACAAGATGAAGAAGTTGACAATATTGAAAACAATGGAGAAACAACTACAGAGCAATAAAGGAAAACGAACCTCTTACGAGATTACGTTTTGTTGTTTGCACAATAAAGATTAAATGAGTGTATGCTCATTTTTTCTTTTTATAAAATATTTACTTTTGGACATAAGCATGATAATAAAATTTTATAAGAAATACATTTTTTTGCATTTTAATTTGCATTTTTATTGCTTTTTGTTTAGTATATATTAAAGGGACAAATAATAGATTATATATGCGTAAAACTTTAAGCAAAAAAGTATTCTTAATACTTCTTTTATTGATTATATCAATATCTCTTTTTGGCTGTGCTAGGATTACATCAGGGACAAGAATAAACGACGATGGAACTATTGATGAATATGTATCTATAGTATTTGATACTAATAAACTTAATGAAACTGAAATAACTGATATCAAAACTAAATCTAAAAATGTTGCACAATATTTTGTAAATTATTATAATAACATGATTAATGAAAAGTTAATGGACTTTATGTTGTCAATGGATGAAAGAATGATTTACATGTCTTATGTTGGCAAAATGCAACTTGTTGAAACAAGTGAAAATAATAAATATACTGTTGGAGTGAAATATGCTAGCATTGATATTTATAAATTCTTTTATAGTATCCCAGAGGACAGCAGTAGCGAACCAGAAATAGAGGAACATTTCTTGTACAATAAATACGTTTATGACGGTGCTACAATCTTTGAAACACATAAAAGTTTGTACGAACAATTGTATGATATGTTTAAAGATGATTATAGTGAAATAATGGAGGACACAGAACTAATTTTTAGTTATACAGCAGATAACAAACGTGAACACTCTAATGCTGACTATGTGGAATTTAAGGATGGTAAATACAACCATATTTGGATCTTAAAAAATAACAACGGAGAATTTAATATTGATAGAGATGTTGTTTATTATTACAATATTGCTAATCAGTCAAATTGCATATTATTATCTATCGGTGTTGTTTTAGGAGTAGGAGTTGTCCTCACTGTCATTGGTGTAATTGTGGAAAAGTCAAAAAAGAAAAAAGCAAGTAAGTAAATAAATAATACTCCTTAACTGTTATATATTATATTAAATCAAGAAAGAGATAGAATAAAACTATTTCTTTTTTTCGTTATAAAAAAAACTCTTTCTATTTTATTTTCTAAGATGTTTATTAAAAAATAAAGAAGTAGTTTTAGATACTTCATCATAATATAAAT
>JAZRUZ010000012.1:0-3983 GCA_045598895.1 Candidatus Onthoplasma sp.
AGGTTTGACTTGATCTGTTTTCTGTGGGGTTTATTTGTAATTATCGCTAATTTTGAAAAAAATTATATTATATGTTTATCTTATTTTTTTTAATTAGTTACACAAAATAGTATTTGTGTTATAATATATTATATGAACTTATAACAATAGATATAAAAAGTGAAAGACAAACGGTAAAAGAAGCTTTGGCTCAGTTTGAAATTGCTTTTCAAATGTATTTTAAGATAAAAAACGCTCTATTTAGAGCGTTTTTTAATAGTTGTTTATTTCGTAATCTATGTACTCGTCGCTGTTTTCTAGGTTTACGATTTCTTCTAAACATTTTAAATCAAGGTAGAATTTATCTTTTTCACTAATATGTTTAATGTCTATACCACGAGTTTTATAGAACTCTTTTTGTTTTTTTATTAAGTAATTGTATCTAGATTTTTCATTAACTTTCATTTGATGAAGTCTTTCAACTAAGTTTCCTTGAATGTATGTGAAACCATTTTCAGTTAACCAATCTACAATGCTCTTCTTTTCAAGAATTGATAACTTGACTATCTCATAGTAGATTTTTGTGTTACTAATAATGTTTTTTTGTATTTTTAAGTCGGGGAATTTTGCCTTAAGTTCTTTTATAACTAGTTTTTTATCAATAATTTTTGTCTTTGTTACAGGTGCCTTTTTTGAATTTGTAAAACCTAAAATGTCAACAACTTCTTCAGTTTTAAGTTCTGGGTAGCGATATTTTTTTAGGTGTCTAATCATTTCATAAAGTTCAGGATTGTTTCTTCTTATACCTAATAAGTCTTTTAACGGATACGCTTTTAATAGCATTTTTTTCAAGGCTTTTTCATAATCGACATATATGTTGGCTTCAGAAAGTCTAAAGCCTGTCATAATTACAATAAAATCATAAATGCAAGCGTTGTATTTAGTTGCGAGATGTGATATGTCGTTATAATTTTGATAGCATTTCTTTTTAAAGGTAGAAGTTTTGTCTATATATTTTCCGTCATCAGCTGAATTTATTATGATATTTTTTAAATTCAAGAAATTATCATAATTAAAGTCGTATTCAAAACCGCATAATTTATATATATCTTCTTTTGAATATTCTATTCCATCTTTTTTTGAAAGTTGTTTTTTTACATGTATCAAATAATCATAATAAGGTTGTTTTCTCTTTTCGTCATAAATTGAGCCACCTTTACTCAAGTGGTCGTTAATTCTTTTGGTCAATTCTTCAATTGGATTTTCTATTTTTAACATAATGTAAGTATAACTTTTTTTAATTTGTTTGTCAATATTTGTGATTTTATTTTTTGTTTTGCTATTAATTTGATATAATAATTGCATGGAATTAATTACGATAGATATTAAAAGTGAAAGACAGACTGTAAGGGAAGCCTTAGCTCAGTTTGAAATAGCAGTTGAAACTTACAAAAAAGGTGGATATAAAGTTTTAAAAGTTATTCACGGTTATGGTAGCCATGGTGTTGGTGGTGATATAAAGAGAGAGTTTTTAAAACTATGTCAAAACTTGAAAAATAAGAAAGTAATCTATGATTTTACCTGTTGTGACAAGTGGATTGACAAAAACATTGTCAAAAAAATTGCAATAAACTATTGTCCAGATCTTTTGGCAGACGGAGAACTTAGATTTTTAAATCCAGGATGTAGTGTAGTTGTTTTATAACGATGCTTTTAAAAAATTTTAGAAATAGGAAATTTGATTAAAACTAAAAAATAATAAAAAACTTTACAATTTTCTTTTCTTTTCGTGAATTTTGTGCAATAATAATCAAAAGGGGAAATATGGCAAAACAAAAAGATGAAAATGTTAATAATTCATTTGACTCAGAGGTAAAAAACAATTTGGTCAACAAAAAGACAAATAGTCAAAATGTCACTGATAATACCAATGTAAATTTTGAAACTGACGAAACTAAGATTAAATCAAAAAAACCAAGACGTGTTTTATTTTTCATTTTAGGTTGTCTAACAGGACTTGTTGTGATGAGTGGGATTTTTGTGGGAGTTTGTTTTTATTTCTACAATAATTTTAATCTAAACCAGTATAATTCTTTATTTCACACTGAGTATTCTACCGGATATGATGATTTAGATAAAATGCCTTTCAAACAGATTGCGTCTCATATGTTCAATTTGATTGATGTATATGACGACTATACTTTGCTTAAATTAGAGCAGGATTTTGGTCTTGTTATGCCGAATTCAATTTTAGGTGTTGATGTAACTGATTTAAAGGCAAGCAAGTTTAAAGATTTTGAAGATAGTCTTAAAAATAAGTTTAAAAATTTGAATTTAAATGATTTAGAAAATCTATCTCAAACAGATATAGACAATTTACTGAATAAAGAAGTAGTATATTTTGTAAATGGAAATAAAATATATAGAGATGAAGGTTACGCTGAAGAGGTGGAATTTGATTATTCTATAGATGGTGACGACGTATTAATAAATAACTTAAAAATTTCAACAATTGGTAATAACAATAAAACAACAATCAACTTATCAAAATTACCTATTACGTCAGCGATAAATGAATTTTCTATAAATATAGACAAAGTTTTAAAAATTAACGAAGTCTTTGATGATGATAGTTTCAATTCTGGTGTTTTAAGTTTGTTGTCTGCTACTGATCAGGGTAAGAATATTAGTCAATTGCCATTACTTATAGTTTCTAATTTAAAATCAAAAAATTTATCAATGTTAAAGCAAGCAGGAATTATTGATATTGATAATCAAAGTTTAAATAAAAGAATAAATGTGAATGGCTCTCAATTCTATGGAGAAACCTTGGGAAGTTTGACCTTAGATAATATTATTGAAATATTGTTAAAAGTATCGACATAACACTTGTTATGTCGATTTTTATTGAAATTTAAAATTTTTTAAATAAATTTTTAAAAAAATGTTTGACAATACTTTTTTGTTGTGCTATTATGAAAACGCTTGCAGTTTTTAAATATTTTGTTAGCATTTAAAAAATATTAAATATTTTGAAAATTTTTTAAAAAAAGTGTTGACAAAAGTTTTAAGATATGTTATCTTATTATTGCGCTTGATGCGTGATGATCTTAAGGTTGTCGCGATTTAGCCTTTAATTAAGGTTAAATGCAAGTGCCGAACAACAATGTTCGTTTGAACAATTTATATCTTAATAGGTACTATGGTAAGAAAATCAGCAATGAATAGTTCTTATCAATTCCAAGTTTTTTGAACAACGAAAATTAGCCAAGCTTTAATGAGCAAAGGTAATTTACAAAGATTCGATGATACTTCAATTTATTCTCGAAGGTCCCCACAAAACGAAAGTTTTGAAGGGGAAACAAAAAATTCGAGTGTAAGTTGCGGTTTGAAATGTTAATTTCAAACAATATAAAACGAGTAACTTACATAGAGGGTCCCCACAAAACGAAAGTTTTGAAGGGGAAACAAAAAATTCGAGTGTAAGTTGCGGTTTGAAATGTTAATTTCAAACAATATAAAACGAGTAATTTTTTGTAGAGTTTGATCCTGGCTCAGGACAAACGCTGGCGGCGTGCTTTAAACATGCAAGTCGAACGGAGGTTAGGTTTTCCACTGAGCATTTCTATATGAGGTGTTCAGTGGAGAACTTACCCTTAGTGGCGGACGGGTGAGTAACGCGTGAGTAATCTGCCTTTATCAGGGGGACAACAGTTGGAAACGACTGCTAATACCGCATATGACCACAGGTACACATGTACTAGGGGTGAAAGATTTATCGGATAAAGATGAGCTCGCGTAACATTAGTTAGTTGGTGAGGTAACGGCCCACCAAGACAATGATGTTTAGCCGATCTGAGAGGATGATCGGCCACACTGGAACTGAGATACGGTCCAGACTCCTACGGGAGGCAGCAGTTAGGAATATTGGGCAATGGAGGAAACTCTGACCCAGCAACGCCGCGTGAAGGATGAAGGTCCTCGGATTGTAAACTTCTGTATTA
>JAZRUZ010000013.1:0-14232 GCA_045598895.1 Candidatus Onthoplasma sp.
AAATTTTATAAATATATGTAAAATTTTAAATAAAAATTTATTTTTTTAATTTTTAACAATAAATTAATTAATTACATAAATAAAATTATGAAAAATAATAAAAAAATTTGTGTTTACGCTATTGCAAAAAATGAAATTAAATTTATTGACCGTTGGTATGATTCTATTAAAGAAGCAGATTACATTTGCGTATTAGACACAGGAAGCACTGATGGAAGTTTTGAAAAATTTAAATCTCTCGGAATAATTTGTGAACAAAAAGTTTACGATAATTTTCGCTTTGACTTAGCAAGAAATGATAGCATGAAATTAATTCCCAAAGACGCAGATATTTGCGTTTGTATAGATCTGGATGAATTCTTTAAACAAGGTTGGAGTAAAATCTTAAAATCAAAATGGCAAAAAAATACAACTCGTGTTAGATACCGTTACACTTGGAATTTTAACGATGATGGTAGTGAAGGGATAGTTTTCATGCTAGATAAAATTCATAAAAACAATATGTACAATTGGAGTCATCCTGTACATGAAGTTTTAACAAATATGTCTAGTGAAAATGAAGTATTTTTAGATTTGCCTGAAATAGAATTATATCACAAAGCCGACAGCACAAAATCAAGGTCAAGTTATTTACCTCTCCTTGAAATATCTGTAAAAGAAGCCCCTAATGATGATAGAAATATGCATTATTTGGGTAGAGAGTATATGTTTAATAAAGAATACGATAAAGCAATTGAAACTCTCGAAAAACATTTAAGATTACCTTCAGCTGTTTGGAATTTAGAAAGATCAGCAAGTTTACGCTATATTGCAGAGTGTTATAAACAAAAAGGAGATTTAATTAAGCAAGAAGAATACTTAAAACGAGCAATATTAGAAGCAAACACAACTAGAGAAGCATATTTTCAATTAGGTTTAATGTATTTTGAAAATGAGCGATATTTAGATTGTTGTTTAGCCCTCGAAGAAATGCTAAAAATAACTAATAGAGAACTAAATTACATGTCTTCTCCTGTGTGTTGGTCAAATATCGTTTATGATTACTTATCTATCAGTTATCATATGATAGGCAACGACGTTAAAGCGATTTATTATGTCGACTTATGTCTTAAAGACAGTCAAGATGAAAGACTAATTAACAATAAAAATATATTTATCCTTAGTCTAAACAAAAAACAGAGTTAAAACTCTGTTTTTATTTTCCAAATTGACTATTAAATAAGTCATAATAGAAGCCATGTTTTGCTAGCAATTCTTTATGATTGCCTTGCTCAATAATATGACCTTTATTCATTACTAAAATGGTATCAGCATTGACAATTGTTGACAATCTATGTGCAACTATAAAACAAGTTTTTCCTTCCATCATAATGTCAAGCGCCTCTTGAATTTTAGACTCTGTTCTTGTATCGATATTACTTGTTGCCTCGTCTAAAATCATCATAGGTGGCTTTAATAGCATAATTCTAGCAATACAAATAAGTTGTTTTTGACCTGCGCTGATATTATCACCACGTTCAGTAATTATTGTATCATAACCTTGTGGTAATTTTTCAATAAATGCATGCGCATTAGCGAGTTTACACGCTTCAATAATTTCATCCATAGAAGCATCAGGCTTTCCGTAAGCAATATTATCTTTGACACTAGCGTTATATAGCCAACTTTCTTGCAAAACCATGCCATAATATTTTCTAAATGAATTTCGTTTTAACTTTTTTATGTCTTTCCCGCTAACTTTAATTGATCCTTTATCAACATCATAAAAACGCATTAATAAGTTTATAATTGTACTTTTTCCGCAACCTGTAGGTCCAACAATTGCAACACGTTCGCCTTTTTTAACATCTAAATTCAAATCTTCAATTAAACGGAAAGCAGGGTCATACGAGAAGTCCACATTTTTAATTTGAACTTCACCATTGCATGATGTCAACTCTTTATTATCTCTATCTGTGATTTCATTTTTCTCTTCTAGTAAATCAAATACCCTATTCGCACTTGCAATAGCAACATTAACATCAGCAAAAATACTCGTTATATCATTAAATGGTTTTGTAAAATTGTCAGCATAGTTTAAGAAAGACGCCACTTGACCAATCCTCATTTTACCTTGAAGGGCAAATAATGAACCTACAATACCTATTACTCCGTATAGCAATCCGTTGACAAAACGAGATGTTGGATTTGCAAGAGTTGCATAAAACATTGATTTTTCACTCGCTGTATACAATTCTGCATTAATGTTATTAAATGCAGTAATTGTCTGTTCTTCATTATTAAATGCTTTGACAACTTTCATATTGTTAATCATTTCTTCACTGTAACCACTGATATTGCCTTGTCTATTTACTCTGTCTTGATAAAGTTTTCTACTCTTCTTAGTAATTAAGATTGCAAAAACAAGTGACATCGGTGCTACGACTAAAACTATTAAAGTCAATGCCCAATTTAATACGAACATCATAATCATTACAACTGTCAATTGCGTTATACCGATTACCAATGCTTTAAAACCGATCAAAAAACCGTCAGATACATTTTCAACATCGCTAATCATAGTGTTCATTATGTCACCATGAGCGTTATTGTCAATGTATTTAATAGGGACATTGTTAAGTTTATGATATATACACTCTCTTATCGTTTGAACTGTTTTATAAGTAAGCCTATTCATTTGTACGCTACCTATCCAATCAAAAATCGTGTTTATACTAGTTAAAACGAAAATTATAGTAATATATCTATAAAGAAGGTAAAAATTTACTTCTCCAACACCAACAATCGCGTCCACAGCCATACCAGCAAAGAACGGAATAAGTGAAGTTATAATAATAGCAATAGCATCATTTATAATAGACCATATAAAAATACGTTTATGAGGTCTAACATAAACTAATAACTTAGATATTACTTTGAAAAAACTTCGTTTTTTACGCATGAATTCCTTTTATTTTGATTGTGAATCGTAAATTTCTTTATATATTGGGCAATTTTTCATTAAATCTTTGTGCTTTCCCATTCCAACAACATCTCCATTATCAAGTACAATAATCAAATCACACGCTTGAAGAGAAGTCGCTCTTTGGCTAATCATAACTAATGTAGTGTCTAATTTTTTTAAATCCTTTCTAAGTTTGCTATCAGTTAAAAAGTCTAAAGCGCTACTACTATCATCAAGAATTAAAATTTCTGGTTTATCAACGATAGATCTAGCAATAGTCAATCTTTGCATTTGACCACCACTGACATTTTTACCACCAGCCATAATTCTATAATCAAGACCATTTCGCCATTCGCTAACAAATGACCATGCTTGACTAATTTTTAAAGCTTCAATAATTTCTTCATCTGTAGCAGCCTTATTTCTAAGACGCATATTTTCTCTAAGAGTTCCACTAAACAATGTACTTCTTTGTTGAACAATACTAATTTCATGACGTAGTTGCTTAATAGGATAATCTTTTAAATTTCTGTTTTTGTATAAAATTTTACCACTTGTAACGTCATAAAATCTTGTTATTAAACTTGCAATTGTCGATTTCCCTGAACCTGTACCACCTATAATTCCTATTGTTTGATGTGGTAAAACTTGGAACGACAAATCTTTAATAAAATATTTATCTTGATTGTTTCCTGAATAATTAAAACAAACATTTTTGAATTCTAGAATATTTGTAAAACGCTGATTTTTAATATTCTTACTTCCACTATCACTTTTTATAGTAGGTTCGGTATCCATTATTTCGTCTACTCTATGCAAACTAGCAACCGACCTAACAATTGTAGCAATCATTTGAGCCATCAAAAGTAAAGCAATGGTAATAATTGCCACATAGTCAATTAGAGCAATCACGTCACCTTGAGACAAACCACCAACATTGACTTGGTATCCACCAACCCAAAGAACAGCAATAGTAGCAAGGTCAACTATTGTGAAAACAACGGGTTCAATTAAAGCACTTAAACGACCTACTTTTAAACTCATATGTGTGAAATCATCATTAACGTCAGTAAAACGTTTTTCTTCAGTTTTTTGTTTGTTAAACGCTCTAATTACACGAGTTCCTGATAAATTTTCTTTTGTTACATTACTAATCTTGTCTAGTTTTACTCTTATTTTTTTAAACATTGGAGTAGTAATCTTTGTGTAAAAGTATAGGATTATCGCAATAAGTGGTACAAAAACTAAGAAAATAAGCGACATTTTTATATTTATAATAAAACTTAAAACAAAAGCGCCGATTAAGAGTAGAGGTATTCTTAAAAAAGTCCTTAAAAAATCACCTACTGCTGTTTCAATTTGATTAACGTCATTTGTTAATCTATTCACTAAAGACGCTGTGCCAAATTTATCTAACTCTTTATGTGAATAAGTTGAAATTTTAGCATAAATATCTTTTCGCATATCTCTTGCTATTCTTGTACTTGTGATAGATGAACACTTTTGACCAGCAATACTTATAGCAAAGGCAATTATGTTAATAGCAAGAATAATTAGTCCCATTTTCCAAATATAATTGTAATCTCTATTAACAACACCAATATCAATAATTTTAGCAACTAAGATGGGATTAAGAAGATCGCTAACTGCTTCAATCAGTTTAAAAAGAGGTCCAAATATCAAGAACCACTTTTGTTTAATAGCATAACCCCATAATCTCTTCATTTATTTAATTATATACATAATTAAAAATAATTTCAAACAAAATCAATCATTTCTTAAAATTAAATAAAAACTTAAAGAAAAAAAACTAGTTTTGACTAGTTTATTCTTTTATCTTTTGATGTTAAAAGTAAGTTTATTGATAGACTTTTATTAGTAAGCCTACTGAAAATTCTTTCATCATATCGATCTAAAATATTATCTAGTGACAAGTTAGTAGAAATCAAAGTTGGTCGTTTATTTACTTGCCTTACATTAATCAAATTATATAAATACTCTTTCGTTACATTTTTTAATATTGGCTCAGTGCCTAAGTCATCAATGATAAGCACTTCAGCATCGATTAAATCGCTAAATTCAAAAGATTTTCCCATATGATAAAGGCGTGCCAATTCATTTAATTCAAATGCAGTTTTAAATATTACTACATTACCCTTTTTAATCAGTTCACTAGCGACTGACTCTAGCATAAAGGTTTTACCAGATCCAGCATTTCCTAGTATATTTAAATTAATTTTTGAAACAAGTGGATATTTATCACACCACGTTTTTAGAATTTCGCTAACTTTATTGTCTGTTTCATCCATAATGTCAGTATTTGAATTGCTAAATGACTTAAATTCGTCTTGACTAGAAGACTTTGAAGTTATCTTTTTGTTTAATGCCAAGCGCAAACAATCGCACATTTTACCATTATATACACCTGTATCTTTACACAATGAACACTCATATTTAGGAATTAAAATATTCTCGTCAATATTTAATCTATTTAAGCAGTCTTTTAGTTTATTTTTAATATCATCAAAATCTTTTTTAAGTTCTTCCCGATCAGCCATTTCTTTCTTTCTTAAAAACTCTATTTTCTTCTCTAAATATTTAGTGTAAATCGCATCAAAATCTTTATTTTCTCTAAGTTTAACAATTTCGTCTTCACATTGTTCTTCTGCCCTAATTCTTTTAAGGAAAAAATCTTGTTTTACTTCAGTTAATAGTTTTTGTTTGTCCATACTACACCTCAACCTCATCAAGATTTGATATTAAACTTGCGATTTGCTCTTTCGAATAATTATTATGTATAAATTGTCCTTCACTTGTGTTATCAATCTTTACATTTTTAGCCATATCGATTGACTTAATTCCTTCGCTATTCCAATTTGATAAAATTCTGTTTAAATATTGAATTGAATTTCCTTTTGATTTAGCAATCTCTGCTGTATACAAAATAATTTCATCGCTAAATCCCCAATCTTTTGTCCAAATTGAATAGAAATTTCTATCCATATTTGTAATGTTTCGAGTTAAGCCTAATACTGACAAAATATTTTTAATTTTTTCGTCAAAGGTGAACATTTCATTGAGATATTGTAAATAACTATTTTTGCTTGTTATTCCTAATTTAAACAACTTTAAAATTATAGTATTATAGCCTTCCAAAGTCCTAATTGAAGATTTGAAACAATTATCAGCCACCATTACAAGAGTTTCCATATCAAAGCCCATATTGATCCAACTCACAACATATGTATCAATCTCTTTTGACATATCTTCGTAGTAAATACCTAACTCTTTGTTAATAGCCTTCGCGATTGAATACAAGTTCTCTTTTTCGTTTTCGTAATTCTCAATTTCTTGTATAGAAAGCAACTTCATTTCGTAGTATCTCATTAGCATTTCGTCTAGAATATTTACATCCATGTGTCTATTTTTACTTTTCATGAGTTTAACAACAAAAATAATAACATTGATATCGAAACCGAAATAATTAAGCCACTTGTTAATTAAACCTTTATCTTCAATTTGAACTTTTCTTTTACTGCCCATTTGAGATAAAACTAAATTCATTTTATCATCAACAACGCCTAATTCTTTTATCTTTTCTTCAACTTGTTCTTTTGTCCTAACGCCGTCACGTTCCCAATCTTTAGCGACAATTAAACAATAATTAGGACTTAAATTAAATCCTTTATAATCAATACAATACTTTACTATTTCAATTAGCGCCTTTTCTTCAAAATGGTGACGTTCAATCAAATTATAGAATTCGGCGAACTCGTTAGGCATAACCATACGATCTTTAAAAAGTTCTTGAATTTGAATATTGAAATCGGTATATTTATCAACCTTAAATTTTCTAACGTTTCCTTTAGACGTGTTTAAAGGTAAAAATCTAATCTCGACAGGAGTTGTAGACAAGACTTGTACAAGTCCTAAATCTTCCCAATACTTGAATAGAGAGATAACGTCTTCTTCGCAAACTTTTAGTGTAGTCGCAAAATAATCTAATGTGTTTTCACTCTCGTCTGCGCTATTGCATTTCATTAAACCTAAAATATATGCCTTTACACATAAATCAGGAGCAGCAGGCAAAAAATCTGTAATGAACACATTATCAATCATCGTTTTGTTCTCAATATTCATATTTGGACTATATTTACAAAATGACATACCATTATGTTAACATAAAAAATTTTTTAAGTAAATTATCTTATCCACAATTTAAAAAAAGTAATCCACTATTTGTAAAATTTATCCACATTTTAAAGTTCTAGTGTGGACAACCCATAAATATAATAAATTATGAAAAAATTTTTAATGTTTTTTATACTTTCATTTGTTGTATGTTGTTTTTTTGGTTGCGATAATCCAAATAAATTAGCGACCATTTCATCAAATTTAACAAATTATCAAATTGATTTAAATTTTAACAACGAAAATAAATCCAGCGATTGTAGTGAAACAGTAACTTTTGTTAATAACACAAATTCAGTATTAAAAATTTTAAAATTTCACTTATATCCTAAATTTTTCGAAGAGGATAAGACTGATTATATTGTTTCTTCAACACATATGAACCAAGCCTATCCCAATGGAAAAGATTTCGCCGAATTTAATATAACTAGGGTCACTGAAAATGATAAAGATTTATCTTTCTCTTTCGAGGGAACTTGCGACGACATATTAGTAGTAACACTAAACAATTCAGTTATTCCTAACAACATTGTTAGCATAAATATTGATTTCAATTTTAAGTTAGCGAATATTTGTCACAGATTTGGCTATGGCGAAAATACTATTAACATTGCTAATTTTTATCCTGTTCTTTGTGTGTATGAAAATGGTGAATTTTCAACATCTCCATATAACGCAAATGGTGACCCATTTTATAGCGATATAGCGAATTACGATGTTACAATCTCTACTGATGATGATTTAGTTATTGCTACATCTGGTGTTCAAACAAACAATCATTATATCGCAAAGGCTGTAAGAGATTTTGCGCTTGTACTAAGCAAAAATTTTGAAGTTTTAAATCAACAGGTAAACAAAACTAATATTTCATATTATTATTTTAATGACAACGAAGCAGAAAAGTCACTTAGAGCCGGTGTTGATGCAATCAAAACATTTTCTTCCATGTTTGGTGAATTCCCTTATAAAAATTTTAATATTGTTCAAACCGACTTCGTGTACGGTGGCATGGAATATCCTAACTTAATTATCATTTCATCAAGTATTGAAAATAAAGACGACTATCTAAATGTTATTGTTCATGAAACAGCACATCAATGGTGGTACTCTATGGTAGGAAACGATGAATTTAATTATCCTTGGCTTGATGAAGGATTGACTGAATATTCAACGATTTTGTTCTATGATTATAACGAAGGGTACAATCTAAATCACAAAGATATGGTAGATGCAAATAAGGATAATTTTACAATGTTTTATTCCGTCTATACTGATGTTTTAGGTACTCTTGACACCAGCATGCGAGCAGTTGACGAGTTCGACACTGAACCGGAATATACTTATTGTACATATGTAAAAGGTGTATTAATGTTTGATAGTCTATATCAAATTCTAGGTGAAAAAACTTTTATAAACTGCTTAAAAACTTATTTTAGAGAATATCAATTTAAAAACTCTACTCCTGAAAATTTAATTGAAAGTTTTAGTAAAACTTCTAAAAAAGACCTCAATAATTTCTTTTCAAGTTGGATAGAAGGTAAAGTTATAATAAGATAAAAAAAGTGCCTTTAAAAGCACTTTTTTATAATGTAAACTCATTGAGATTAGTATAATTTTCTATTTTAATCAATTCGCAATTTGTTGCCAAAAATTCTTTAGTAGCCAGCAAAACCACGTCTCCATTAACCTTTTTATATTTTGGATAAGACAAAATTGGTTTACAAGTTAATTCATCATCAATCAACTCCACATTATACTTACATAAATCGTTTTTAAACATCTTCTTAGAGCCATTGTTTAGTAGTCCAAACTTAACACGAACTGTAAAATTTGTTAAGGTTTCAGGTAAAATTATTGGATTGTTTTTTTCCTTAAATTCATTTATAAATTTAGACAAATCACGAATTTTCTTACCTGAAAATTTCTTTCCGTTTTTAACATAATTATATTCAATTATTAAATCTAACTGATAATCGAGTAAACCATTCTTATTCTTAACTTGTTTGTTTGCCTTTAAAATCATTTCATCTAAGACGTCTAACATGTCATTAATAGGCGAACCTTCTCTTAATGAAAAAGCACTATTAAAACCTAACATTTCCCAAAACTTTTCCGTTGTTTTGTGACTGCTTATAAAATCTTCATCTACCATATAACCCTCTATAGAATATAATAACAAAATATTTTAAGTTTGTCAAATCTATACTATATTATTAAAACTTATATTAGACACTAAAATTTATTATTTTGTTTTTTTCTAGGATTGTGATATAATTAAAGAAGGAGTTAAATATGTTAGAAATTAAAGTAAAATATTTTAGCGATGTAGAACCAATTAAATACATCGAGGGCACAAAAAGCGATTGGTACGACCTAAGAAGCGCTGAAGATGTAGAGTTGAAAGCTGGAGAATTTAGACTCATTAAACTTGGAGTCGGTATGATTTTACCAAAGGGATACGAAGCACACGTTTGTCCTAGAAGTAGCACTTACAAAAATTTCGGTATTATACAAGCCAACAGTATGGGCATAATCGACGAGAGTTATTCTGGCGAAAACGATCAATGGATGTATCCAGTGATTGCTTTAAGAGATACCGTAATTCACAAAAACGATAGAATTTGTCAATTTAGAATTATGGAACACCAACCCGATAACAAAATAGTCACAGTCGACCACTTAAACGACACCGACCGTGGCGGCTTCGGCACCAGCGGCAAACAATAATTAAATGTAAAAAACAAAAAACTAGGTATATACCTAGTTTTTTAGTTTTCCTACATTAAAGGAATCTTTTTACCTTTTTCATCTGTAAATTTACCACAAAGAATCATGATAAAATCAACTAATGCACCGATTCCAAGGCAACCACCGGTTAAAAGCCAAATAATACCTGTGCCAAGTTTACCTGTCAAGAATCTATGAATTCCAAGGAATCCTAAGAAAAAACAAATAATAGCAAGAATCCAACCTTTCATATTCCCTCCTTCAGTTAGATATAAATATATTAATTCTATTTTAAAATTATGTCAAATAAATTTCTAAATATAAAAATGAAAAATATAAGCACAAAAAAACTAGGTTTACACCTAGTTTTTTGTTATTTATTTTCGCTATAAGCAAACTTTACGCTTGGTCCCATAGTTGTAGCAACGTAAGTTGACTTCAAATATGTTCCTTTTGCAGCAGCTGGTTTTGCTTTAACAATCGCGTCCATAACTGTAGTTAAGTTTGCGAACAATCTTTCAGCACCGAAGCTAACTTTACCGATACGAACGTGAACAATGTTTTGTTTATCAAGACGATATTCAACTTTACCGGCTTTAACGTCGTTAACAGCTTTAGTTACGTCCATAGTAACTGTACCACTCTTTGGATTTGGCATTAAGCCTTTAGGTCCAAGTACACGAGCACAACGACCGATTACACCCATCATATCTGGAGTAGTGATACAAACATCAAAGTCTAACCAACCGCCCATGATTTTAGCAACCATATCGTCGTCGCCAACCATGTCAGCGCCAGCTTTTCTAGCCTCATCAGCCTTATCACCTTTAGCGATAACTAAAACTCTAACTGTTTTACCTGTTCCTTCTGGAAGTACAACAACTCCACGAACTTGTTGATCAGCATTTCTACCATCAACACCTAAACGAACGTGTAATTCAACAGTCTCGTCAAATTTTGCTTTTGAAGTGCTGACTACTACGTCCATAGCCTCTCTAGCAGTGTAAGTTTTGTTACTATCAATGAGTTTTAAAGCTTCATTATAATTCTTACTTCTTTTCATTATAGCCCTCCACTGTTACGCCCATAGAACGACAAGTACCAGCAATCATTGACATAGCAGTTTCAATGCTAGCAGCGTTTAAGTCTGGTTTCTTCATCTCAGCGATTTTTCTAAGTTGATCGACTGTAATTTTTCCAACTGTATTTTTAGGAGCTTTGTCAGTTCCTTTCTCGATTCCTGCTTCTTTCATAATAAGGTCAGCAGCAGGTGGTTGTTTCAACACGAATGTGAAACTTCTGTCTTCATAAATAGTGATAACACAAGGGATTGTGTAACCTACCATGTTGGCAGTTTTGTCATTAAATTCTTTTACGAATCCACCGATATTGATACCATGAGGTCCAAGTGATGAACCAACTGGAGGACCAGCAGTAGCTTTACCAGCAGGTAATTGAATATTGACAATTGATTTAACTTGTTTTGCCATAATTCTTCTCCTTTATAAATTTGGCGTGGTTATAGATTTCTCTCCCACGAAGTTCTTTTCTCTTTACGGCTGAAAAGTTTCCGTTTTATATTTTACGATAATATAACCTAAAAGTCAATAGTTTTTCTAAATTTTACCATAATATAATAATCAAAAAAATATTATATTTTAAAATCTTTTGAAACTTCATTGTTCTCTAATACACTCTTCTTCTCAATCATTTGATCTTTACTATTTATCAATTTTTGTGTTGCTTGATTTTTATCTAATTCTTTTGTATTAACTGATAATGAGTTTACACTTGTTTCTTCTACGTTTTCAATTTGATTTAATTTTTCTTCAAGAGTTTTTAAATGTTTATCTAAACAATCTCTCTTTTCTTCAAGTTTTACTAATTCAACTGATTTCTCGTATTTTAATTCTTTTAATTCATTTTTAATTTGCTTACGTTTCTTTATATTTTTGAACAAATTTTTTATATCACCTAAATCTATTTTATCATAAACATTTGATAAAATAATCGCAGACGACCACATTGTAAAGCTAATTAAGGCCAACATCCATATCCTAAAAACAAAGAAAGTGATTAAACTTGCTAATCCTCCTAAAAGCATAAGTCCTAAAATTATTAAATTAATCAGTTCATTTCTTGATTCGCGATTTCGATTCTTTAAATTTTTTATATTTTTGCAACTTTCTTCAAGATTAGATTTTTTGTTATTAAAAATTTTATTGTCCTCGTAATTTTGTTTTTCTATTTTTTCAGTTAAAGAGTTTCGTATTTTTTTAATTTTTACAATCGCGTCTTTGATTTTTTGTTTGTCGTCTGCCATTTTGTCTCCTATAAGTTATGATAGCATAAATCCTTGAATGAGTCAATAGTTTTATTTAATTTTAATTAAATATTCTCGACTAAGAACATGCTTCTAAATTGTTCGTTATTGTTGAACAATTCTTCGAAAGTGCCTGAGTCTAAAATTTCACCCTTATCAAGGAAATAAATTTTATCTACATTTTTGATAGTAGATAATCTATGTGCGACAATTACTATTGTGTGACTTCCTTTGAGTTTTTCAATGCTCTCTTGAATATGACTTTGTGCAAAATTATCAAGTGAACTTGTGCTTTCGTCAAACAAGATGATTTTAGATTGTTTAAGTAGGACTCTCGCAATAGCAAGACGTTGGCGTTGTCCACCAGAAAGTTTAATACCTGTTTCGCCAACATTTGTGTCAAGGCCTTTTGGCATACTCATAACATCATCATAAAAACTTGCGTCCTTAAGGGCTTGAATCATTTCTTCTTCAGCGGCGTCCTTCTTCACCAACTTTAAATTTTCTCTAATTGACATATCAAAGATATATGGAAATTGATTTATTAATGCAATATTTGTTCGTATTGTATCTTTAGTCAAATCTTTTATATCGCTGTCATCTATTAAAATTTTACCACTGTCGCACTCAAGTAGTTTTGCAGTAAGTGACAAAATTGTACTCTTTCCAGATCCTGATTTACCGACAAAAGCGACTGTTTCATTTGGTTCAATTGTGAAGTTCAAATTTTTAAATATATATGTTCTCTTAATTCTCTTTGTCTCGTCTTTTTTCTTCTTTTTGCTTTTAGATTTTTTAGTTACATTTTCCTCTTTTTCTACACGTTCTGGATAAGAGTAACCTACATTTTTAAATTCTATTCTTCCAGAAATTGAATCTAATTCTTTGTTGCCAAATTTATCCGTAGGATAAAGATTTTCATCATACAAACCAAAAATTCTCTCACAACTAACCTTAATGTCTGTTATCATTTGGGCAATCGAACCAAGTTCCCAAACAACTTCATATACGCTATCTCTATATGTAAAGATGAGAATAAAGGTCGCAATTGTAATAGTTTCTATTTGCAAGAACCATACACCCAATAATAAGATAGCTAATCCAAAAAATTCAACCATCATATTTCTAGATGACCAGAAATTGCAGTCAACCATACCAACTTTTATGTTAGAATTTTTAAGTTCATTTAACTTTTCTTTTGTCGTGTCGAACAATTTATTGTCAAGATTTAATGCTTTTATATCTCGTTCACTTTTAACTATTTCGGTGACTAAACTATATGTTTTGTCATTTACCTTTTTGTTTGCCAATTTATTCTTTTTTCTAACTCTTTGTCTCCACATTTCGAATAAGCAAAGACCTGCTAAAACTACAATATAAATCAAGCCTATTATGTAATTTAAACAAAGCAAATATCCTACAATTATAACTTCTGAAACTAGTGACGAAATATTATCGATTATATCAAACAAATTGTCTAATACAACACTAGGTTCGTTGATAATTTTTTGAACAAAAGAACCTGAATTATTCTCACTAAAAGTCATTGACGACAATTCAAAACAACGTTTTGTTACATCTAAAGATATTTCAGCGCAAATAACATTAGAAAATTTATAATAAAAATAGTTTCCTACCCACCAACTAGCACGTTTGAAAATGTTAATTATTACAGCATATAAAAGTAATCTTATTCCAAGACCGTATTCGCCAATTGTAATTTTACTTAAACTGTTAGCAGTTACAATAGTAAAGGCAGATTGCAAGACACAACCAATTACAAATAATGTAAACATCATTACTACTGCAAACAAATGTCTTTTAATATAATAACCTAAACTTAATTTAGTATTTTTCATAATTCCTCCATTTTAATTTTTGAGAAGGTAAAACGAAAAATAATAAAAAACAAAAAAACCTTCTATGCGACCACTCACATAGAAGGCTCTAAATTCGACAAAATTAGAGCTTAATATATAAGCAATCTTTTTTATTTAACTTTTTAAATTTTAATTTGCTCATATACGAGCCCTCCTTTTAATTATTA
>JAZRUZ010000014.1:0-11939 GCA_045598895.1 Candidatus Onthoplasma sp.
ATTTATCTTTATATCTTTTTATTTCTTTCGAGTTCATAATTTTTTCTGTAGTAAATACAGCAGAACAAATGTATTTTACACCACTTTTATCGTTTTCTAAAAAATAATTCTTTATTTCTTTCTTGTTTAAAATTGTCAAAAAATCGTTATGACTATCACTTATATACATATAAATATATATGAAAAAAGGACATTGTTGTCCTTCTTTCTAAATTAAAATTCATCATCATCACCAAAAATTTCTTTGAATTCTTCCATGGTGATTAAAACTCTTCTAGGCTTACTACCTTCTTGAGGACCAATAAAGCCTGCTAGTTCCATTTGATCCATAATTCTTCCTGCTCTATTAAAACCAACTGAATAACGTCTAGAAATCATACTTCCACTTGCCTGTTTTGTTTGAATAAACATACGTAGTGCGTCTTTCAACACAGGATCAAAGTCTATGTCTTTATTATCAATATTATTAGCATTTGACTTGTGTGCATTTTTAATCGTATCGCCTGTTTCGTCATCATAGACAGGTTTATTGTTATCTTTAATATAATTTACAACTGCTTGAATTTCCTCATTAGACACGAAAGCACCTTGAACACGTCGTGGTTCTGGTTTATCTTGAGGTTTAAACAACATATCTCCTTTACCTAAGAGTTTTTCAGCACCGCCACCATCTAGAACAGTTTTACTGTCCATATAATTTGTAAGCGCAAATGCAATTCTTGAAGGTAGGTTTGCTTTAACAGTACCTGTAATAACATCAACACTTGGCCTTTGTGTAGCAAGAACTAAATGAATTCCAGCAGCTCTTGCTTTTGCTGCAAGACGTGCAATCCTGTCTTCTATTTCACGTTTAGCGACTGACATCAAATCAGCCAATTCATCAATAACTATGACAATGAAAGGTAACTTATCAACTTGTTTAGTTTTTACGATTTCAAGCCTATTATAATCAGCAATTCCATTGACATGATTTTCAGCAAAAAGTGTATATCTTCTTTCCATTTCAACAATAGCCCAATCGAGTGCATTGATAGTCATGTCTTTGTTTGTAATCACTTCTGGAATAAGAAGATGAGGAAGACCATTATAAGTCGTAAATTCCACCATTTTTGGATCAACTAATATTAAACGTAAATCTTGAGGGCCAGCCTTGTAGCACATACTGAGTAACATAGTATTTAAGCAAACAGATTTACCACTACCTGTGCTACCTGCAACTAACATGTGTGGCATTTTATCTAAATTACAGAAAACAATGTCGCCATTAATATCTTTACCTAAAACAAAAGATAAAGGATTGCCACGTTGTCTAAATTCTTCGCTGTCAATAAGTTCTCTTAGACTAACCGGACTTATTTGATTATTAGGCACTTCTATTCCCACTGAAGTCTTACCTGGAATTGGAGCTTCTACTCTAATTGCACCGTTACTAGCAAGTGTCATAGCAATATCATCGGCCATTTGTGCAATTTTATTGACCGATATACCCCTAGGCATTGTGAGTTCATACCTAGTAACAGCAGGACCAACTTGTACGTTATTAACTTTTGCAGGAACCTTGAAGTCCTCTAAAACTTGCTCAAGTCTATCAATGTTGTTTTGCAATTCCTCATCACTAATACTAGACTTGTTTTCTATAAAGTGCAACAAATCAACAGGAGGCACAACATAAGGAGGAATATTTTCTTTTTGTTTTACTATCTTTGGTTCATCTTCAACTAAAGTCTTTTTAGTAATGTTGGGTAGGTTAAATTTAGATAAATCAACACTAGGACGAACAACTTCACTATCAATTGTTTCACCTAAATTATATTTTTTTGGTGTAAATTCATCGACGTAATCTTGCTCATCTAAATTAGGCGTAATTTCTTCAACATTTTCATCATCTATTGAAGGATTATCTTCATAATCGTTATTATCTACTTCATCTAAATTGTCATTTTCAGATAAAATCTCGTTAATCTCTTCTTTATTGGTTTCATAAGTACCTGTATTGTCGGTTTCTTCAATGGTATTTTCTTCGACGCTAGGTGTTGATGGTTTTTTTAAATAATTTTCGTTTAAATCTTCTAGTTCATTATAATTTAATTCATCAACATTGGTTTCAAAGGCAGGACTATATGAATTTAAATCGTCATCATCAACAAATATATCATCTGCCTCTTTAACTTCATGTTTTATTGCTTCTGTATTTAAACTATCGTTATTTAAAAAGTTATTATAAACTTCCTCTTTTGTTTCAGGTTTAACTGTTTCGTTTATTTCATTGTATATACTATTAGATTTAAGTGGTGTATCAAAATTATTAATTTGTGTTCTTGAAGCATTAGACGAAAATACCTCATTAGTAGATTTTGGTGGAATAATAGGCTCAAGTGGAGTTAAAATATAATCTCGTTTTGTAGACTCGCTTTTGTTTTGTATATCCACATCATAACTTGGCATTGAACTAGAAATAATACTACTATCGCTCTTATCTAATCCTAATTTTTTGCAAGCCAATTTCTTCTTTTTTTCTTCAATCGATTCTTCTATAACAGGTTCGCTGGATTCAAAATCCTCAATATCAGCAAAATCAAATTTTACTTTTGACTTCTTGTCTTCTAAATTGCGTTGAACTACAAAGTAATCAGTAATAAGCCCTACAAAAATCGCCAATGCGATACCACTAAAAATAAAACTACCTGCAATTGTTAGATATTTTAATGCAAAATAAGAAATTAGACTAAAAATTACTCCGCCAGCAGTTGTGCCTGCTAAATATGTTTCTTTTAAATATGCGCCGAAACTAGTTAAATTAAGTTGACTAGTCGTAATTAAGTGAATAATAAAAGCAAATAGCACAAAAGCAGTTATAAAGTAAGCCAAAAGTTTTTTGTTAGCAACAACCAATCTCTTTTTAACACTCACTGCAGATAGTGTAATACCTATCAATAACAATGGATATACAAGCAACCCGAAACTACCCAATAAGAAAGTTCTCATAAAATTATCAGGGCAAACACTGAAAATAAACAAAACACTAAATAAAACAATCAAGAAAATATTTATGTTAAAATGTATTTTTACACTTTTAACTTTTATCTTTTCTTTTACCGGTTTTTCTTTCTTCTCTTTCTTTTCAGGAGTTTTATTAAAAGATGACTTGTAAATTGACATAATCTTTCCTTGTAAACAATTATACTAAAAAAACAAAAAATCTCAAACAATTTTCTAGTTTTGTCATTGAGGAAATTATATATTTATATAAAAATATATAAATTTATGCTGAATTTTAACTTTTATATGTTATAAATTATAAAAGTTCTTGAAAAAAACACCAAAATATTGTATCATACTTACATGAAATTAACAGTTCTAGTAGACAACACAATTTTTAGAAATTTTGACAACGGTTACTCTGTTTTGTCTGTTGTTTTTGACAAGAAAAAACTAACAGCAGTAGGAACTTTGCCAGAAGTTTATGAAGGTCAAACACTAGAACTTACAGGAGAATATGTTGTAAATAAGAAATTTGGTGAACAATTTAACGTAACCGAAGCAAAAATAATTGAACCTACCACACTCCCTGCAATTGAAAAGTATTTATCAAGTGGACTTATATATGGAATTGGTCCAGTTACAGCAAAAAAGTTTGTAGACGCCTTTAAGGAAGATACTTTGTCAATCCTTGAATTTAATCCGGTTAAACTTGCGCAAATTCGTGGAATATCTAAACAAAAAGCAGTAGAAATTTCTAATTCATATAACGACGTCAAAGAAATGCAAAATGTTATAATGTTTCTACAAACACACTTTATTACAACAAATTTAGCAATAAAAATTTTTAATACATATAAAAACAAAACAATAGAAGTAGTAAAAAACAATCCATATCAGTTGATTGAAGATATCGACGGAGTCGGATTCACTACTGCAGACAAAATTGCAAAAAAATTAGGCATTGACGAATTCGGTGAAGAGCGAATAAAGGCAGGTCTAATTTATACACTAAAAACAGCAAGTGAACGCGAAGGTCATACATATCTTCCTCAACAAGAACTAATAACAAATTGCATAGAAATTTTATCTTTCACTGAAAACGAACGAGAAATCGTAAAAAAGTCACTAGATTATTTGCAAATTGAAGGAATGGTAAAAAATTTTACTTTTCATGATGAGGAAATAACAGAACTGACTAACCTGTATTTCCAAGAGAAATATATTGCGAAAAAATTAAACAAACTTTCTTTTAACCAATTTAACGACAACTTTAATTTCATTAAAAATATTAATTTTTATCAAAAACTACATAAAATCGAACTCAATGGCGAGCAAACAGACGCAGTATTAAACAGCATATCGTCAGGTGTAAGCATTGTTACAGGTGGACCAGGAACAGGAAAAACGACAATCGTTAGATGTATGCTAGAAATGTTTAAGGAATTAAATCTAAAAGTTCTGTTATGTGCACCAACAGGCAGAGCAAGTAAACGACTTAGCGAAACGAGTGGTGTAGAAGCGAAAACAATACATAGAGCATTGGAAATGAACCCAACTGAAGATGCAGGTTTTTTCCATAGAAATGAAAACAATCCACTTGAAGCAGATGTCGTTATAGTAGACGAAATGAGTATGGTTGATGTAAATTTATTTTATCATCTTCTTAAAGCCGTAAAATCTACAACTCGATTAATTCTAGTAGGCGACAAAGATCAATTACCAAGTGTTGGAGCAGGAAATGTTTTGCGCGATTTAATTGAAAGCAAAGCGATAAAAACAACTGAGTTGGTCAATATTTATAGGCAAGATAACGATAGTTTGATTATCACGAATGCTCATTTAATTAATAGTGGCAAAATGCCTATAATAGACAATTCTAGTAAAGACTTTTTCTATGAAACAGGAAAAGACTTAATATCAAACAGCGAAACAATTATAGATTTAGTAACCAACCGACTGCCTAAATATTTCGGTTACAAGCCAGAAGAAATTCAAGTGCTTGCTCCTATGAAAGCAGGTCCATGTGGCGTAGATAATTTAAACAATCGACTCCAAATGACAATTAATCCATATTTTAAAGGTATGGAATTAACGAGTGAAATGACTAAATTCCACGTAGGCGACAAAGTAATGCAAACAACTAACAACTACGAAATGGAATTTAAAAAATACGAAGAAAACGGAAGGATTACTGAAGGAACAGGTGTATTCAATGGCGATATTGGTTATATTACAAACATTGCTCCTGAAACCTATGAAGTTACAATTCGTTTTGACGACGGAAAAGTGGCTATATATAATAGAAGTGACGTATCACAATTAACCTTAGCCTATGCTATAACTATACATAAAAGTCAAGGTAGCGAATTTAATTGTATAGTAATCCCGATGGTACCAGGAGCGCCAATCATTATCACAAGAAACCTACTCTATACAGCAATCACTCGGGCAAAAAAAGCAGTTGTTATTGTTGGTAGCAAACAAATTCTTGCGCGTATGATTTATAACAATTACACAGCAAAACGATACACTATGTTAAAAGAGTTTTTAAAAGAGGAGTACCGTCAATGAAGATTCTAACTTATTTAAAAAATCTTATATTTCCTGATAATATAAAATGTGTAATTTGTGAAAATGAATTAGATCACAATAGTATTAACGGAGTTTGTGAAGAGTGTATAAAAGTTTTGCCCTTTATTATAAATCCTTGTCCAAGATGTGGCTCAAGTAAAGTAGATAACAACACAGGCGTTTGTAAAAATTGTAAAATAAATAACTTCAATTTTACACGTGCTTACGCTGTGTTTGAATATGATAAAGAAATAATACCTCTTATTTATTCGATTAAATTTGGAGGAAACAAATATAAGATTAAACCTCTCAGTAAATTCTTAGCCGAAAAATATGCAACAAGTGACTTAAATGTTGACTATATAGTGTGTGTTCCTATGTCTAAAAAGCAAGAAAAACAGAGAGGCTTTAATCAAAGTAAAGAATTTGCTAAAAATTTCTCCTTGCTCACAAATATTCCTTTCTTAGATTGTACAAGAAAAATTAGAGAAACAAAAAATCAAGCAACCTTAAATTATGTAGATAGAAAAAAGAATATCCTAGACGCATACAAAATTGATAAAGAATTTTATTCTCAAATAAAAGACAAAAATATTTTAATAATCGACGACGTTATGACAACAGGTGCTACTACCAATGAAATATCTAAAGAGTTATTAAAACATCATACTAAAGCCTGTTTTGTACTAACTTTAGCGCATGGAAAATTAGAAACTATAGACACGAACTAACTTTCGTTGGATTAAAACCATTATTAATCGCAGTGGAAATTATATTAGTCATCGCTTCCACTGTTTTTTTAGTAGGATGCATCAAAATCAAATCGCCATTGGCTAAATTTTTAACTGCTCTTTTATATATTAAATCAGCATCTTGATCTCGCCAATCAATAGTGTCTCTTGTCCACATTATTGTATTATATTTTAAACTAACAGCAGCATCAACTGTGTTTATATTATATGCCCCACTTGGAGGTGCAAAAAGTGTCATTTCTATTCCTAAATTTTCTTTTATAACCTGATGACACATACTTATTTCTTGCATATTACTCTCATAGTCTAATTTATCTTGGTCTTTATGATAAAATCCGTGATTGCCAATTTCATGACCACGTGCGACTATCTCTTTTACTAAATCAATATTATTCACAGCCCAACAACCACCAAGAAAGAAGGTAGTTTTTACATTATAAACATCTAATATGTCCAAAATGTCAGCAACATACTCATTGCCTTGATAGACATTTATCATAAAACACACATTATTTTTATTAGTATCTCCTGCATAAACAACACGACTATCTGCTTGTACTGATATTGTCTTTGTGTTAAGAGTAAGTCCAATTAAAATTAAAAACATACTGACGATTACTACGTTTGCTCTAAATAAACTTTTTTTCATAGAATAATTTATTAAATAATAAATAAAACTATTCGCAAAAATTATATTTGACTATTGACAAAAATCTAACTCAATGCTAAAATTTCTATTGGAGAAAGTATGAAAAACAAATATACGACAAAAATTAGAAACAATAAAACAAAAAATATTGTAGAAAAAGATGTAGGAAAATTATTAAACGCTTATTATAAAAATATCGAAAAACGCGAAAAATCTGTAATAGAAAAAACAAAAAGAGCCAATTTAACAAAAAAGATAATGGAAGAGCGTTTTCCAAACAGAATTGAAAATGAACAAAAACTAAAAGAACAGAATCAACGAAAAATTGATAAACTCACTAATTGGATTAATGATAATTTTGAAATTGTTAAAGAAAAATTGTTAAGTGATGCATACGAATTTGGTGTTGAAGAGTCTATTGCCATAAATTCAAAAGATTTGATAGAATTCCAAAACAAATCATTAGAACTTTGTGAAATATTCCCACTTAGATACGCAGACGAAACTGCACATTTATTCTATAAATTACATAAAGAAATTCCAGAATTTATCTTATATGCTCCAATTAATACATTTTTAATTCATATTCACGATCATATAAACGATAAAAATTTAATTCATTATAACCTAACCGACACAAGTGCTAACATTATTTTAAAATTAGAGCAACGTTTCAAGAGAGAATGCCCTGATATTTTTGAAAGCAACACTTTTAAAAAAGATTACAATAAATACTTCCCTTCCCAAATAAATAATTTATCAAATATGATAGATTCTAAATTCATTTTAGAAAAATTTCCAAATGCAATTGTAAATTTAGATGAAGACAAAAAACAAATTTTGTTTAAGTCTAACACGTTTAACATCATAGCAAATGCTAATCCACAAATTCTAAGATATGTATCACTTGAAGAATTTAAAAATTTATTAGATGAAGAAAAGAATTATAAAAGTATCGGCAATGCAATTACTAAAGAACATGAACTTTTAAACAAATTTAGCGATTTGATAGCTTCTAAAGAAATTATTAAACAAATTTTAGGACATTGCAATTATGAAGATGTTAAAAATCTTACTCCATATGCAACTAATCGTCCAAATTTAGCAAGATATATTAAAATACGAAGCAATTATGAAAAAGGTATTGAAAAAAGAGGATTAGTTCAAAAACATAGAAAAACTGAGGCCGAAAAGCAAGAATTGATTAGAAGAGAATTAGCCGGTGAATTTTCAATAGACTAATAAATAACATATTAAAATGTATTTTATGAATTAATAAGAAGCAAATCTCACAGATTATATTTTGTAATTTTAACAATAAAAAAATAGGCGATTGCCTATTTTTTTTATTTTAATTTTTTAACGAGTTTCATATCAACTCTACCACGTTCGTCGATTTTAATAGTCTTTACTAAAACTCTATCTCCAATGTTTACAACATCTTCAACTTTTTCAACGTGATCTTTGCTGAGTTTAGAAATATGAACCATACCTTCTTTACCTGGTACCACTTCAACGAAAGCACCAAATGGAGTAATTCTTACGACTTTACCTTCATATTCGCAATTCAATTCTAAATCGTTAGCGATTGTCATTATGATTTGTTTAGCTTTTTCAATCATTTTCTTATCAGCACTAGAAATGAACACGTCGCCTTCATCTTTTATATCAATCTTAACTCCTGTTTCAGCAATAATTTCATTGATGACTTTTCCACCTGTTCCAATAACATCTCTAATTTTGTCTGGATCAATTTTGAAAGTTTCGATTTTTGGAGCATATTCGCTCAATTCTTTTCTTGGAGCCTTGATAGTCTTTGTCATAAGTTTTAAAATTTCAAGTCTACCAAGTCTTGCTTGTTCAAGAGCAGTTGTCAAAATATTTTTATCAATTCCGTGGATTTTAATATCCATTTGAATAGCAGTGATACCTTCTGTTGTACCTGTAACTTTGAAATCCATATCGCCAAAGAAGTCTTCAAGTCCTTGAATATCAGTAAGAACTACAACTTTGTCGCTATCTTTGTCTTTCATAAGTCCCATTGCGATACCAGCAACAGGCGCTTTGATAGGAACACCAGCGTCCATAAGTGCAAGTGTACTACCACAAGTAGAAGCCATTGATGTAGAACCATTACTTGATAAAACATCACTAACTGTTCTAATAGCATAAGGGAATTCCTCTTCGCTAGGAAGAACTGCAAGCAATGCTCTTTCAGCCAATGCCCCGTGCCCAATTTCACGTCTACCTGGAGATTTTAAAGGTTTTGCTTCACCGGTAGTATAACCTGGCATGTTGTATTGGTGCATGTACCTCTTGTATTCTTCAGTGTCAAGACCTTCTAATTCTTGCGCTTCGCTAATCATACCTAAAGTACAAGTAGTTAAAACTTGAGTTTCACCACGTGTAAACACACCTGATCCATGAACTCTAGGAAGGAATCCTACTTCGCACCAAATAGGACGAATTTCGTTTGTTTTTCTTCCATCTGGGCGAATTCCTTTGTTTATAATCTTGCTTCTTACGCACTCTTTCTTCATTTTGTAGAGAACTTGTCCTACAAATTTGAGTTGATCTTCAGCAATTTTATCCTTGAAATATGCATTTACTTCAGTATCAAGGTCGTCTTCCAAAACTTGACGAACGTGTCTATCATAACATTCGAATAAATCTTCAACTTTTTTAGTTGCATATTCTCTAACTTGTTTATCAATTTCTTCAGGAACGACTTCAAGATTTAATCTATCGTTTTTCTTAACTTTTAAGTCTGCTGCTATCTTTTCTTGGAAAGCAACTTGTTTTTTAATCTCTTCATGGCCAAAGAAAATGGCATCAACCATAAGTTGTTCACTTACTTCTTTTGCGCCTGCTTCAATCATTTCAACAGCATCTTTTGTACCAGCAACTGTCAAATCTAATACACTTTTTTCAAGTTCTGCTGGAGTTGGGTTGATAATAAATTTTCCATCAACACAACCAACTTTAACTGCACCAATTGGTCCTTCAAAAGGAATATCACTGATAGTTAAAGCAACTGAACTTCCAAAAATCGCCAAAGGCTCTGGCATAATGTCAGTATCCACTGATAATGGAGTAGCAATAACTGTTACATCATTATAAAATCCTTTAGGGAATAATGGACGAAGTGGTCTATCAATTAAACGTGAACGAAGGATCGCACTATCACTTGCTTTGCCTTCACGTTTCTTCCATCCACCTGGAATCTTACCAACACTATACATTTTTTCTTCATAGTCCACACTAAGTGGGAAGAAATCCATACCTGGACGTGGTGCTTTTGACATAGTAGTGTTCACCATGACAACAGTGTCGCCACATCTTACGATACAATGACCATTGGCCTGTCCGCAATATTTTCCTAATTGCACTTCGACCTTACGGCCACCAATCTCAGTCTTGTAAATTTGTTCTTTCATATTGTCTCCTATTAAAATTTACCAATTATATTATATCACAAAGCATAAAAAAAAGGAATTGTTTTTACACACTTTCCTTAATTATTTTACCAAAAAGACTATTGTAAATCTTTTACTTATAAATCAATACACCAATAAAAGCATAAAGGATTTCATAATTGCAAGTAGCAATACAAATATACAAGTTATTAGTAATAATGCAATTAAATAGATCAAAAAGAAACTTACATTTTTATTAAAACTATCTCTAAAATAACTAGACGAATTCATGATGCATAACAAATCAATAATCATTAAAAGAAAAATAGTAAAAACCACAATCAAAAAGATTAAAAGAAACAAGGAAAACAACAAAACATTTAGAAAGCCAAAAGTAATTATAATACTTACAAAGACAACCGTTTGGCTATAAACAAAATATCCGAATAAAAGTATCGCTAAGGGTAGCAACCATGTCTTACTGCAACAAAGATATATCAATAAAAAGTAAATTAAAAGGCTTAGAATTAAGAGAAAAATTGCGCCAACTAAACTTAAATTTCCTTTAAGGAACCTGATATACGCAATATTGCTTAAATCTATTGTAAAAATTCCACCACCAAAATTGATTGACGCAAAAATTCCAAGCACAATTGCTAAAATCATAAACAATAGTAAAAACACAAAAAATGCTTTATTTCTCTTTGTGCAACAGAAAAGTGAACCTAAATTTAATTTCATAACCTAATATATGAAAAAATCTTCTAACAAATACGTAAGCATTAGCATACTATGTTGTAGGTGTCGACATCTTAAAAGGAGAAATATGTTCTGCTGTCACAATCATAACTGCTGTTGTCCGAGACCTTTACCACCATTTATTCCAATTCCTAGACCTACAGATAGAATAATCTTCACGGGAATTACCGGACCTACCGGTCCACAAGGTCCTGTTGGTCCTCAAGGTCCTGCTGGCCCACAAGGTCCTATCGGTCCTGCAGGCGCAACCGGTCCTATTGGTCCTACAGGTCCTGCTGCTATTGCAACTGCTGGATTGTTTACTTCTGTTACTGCAGTAGATGACGACCCTGTTCTTGTTACTACAACTCTCTATCCTGTCGGAGAAACTGATATCACTTTAGATACAGTAAACAATCGTGCCGATGTTACCCCTGGAGTTTACCTTGTTCATTATGGAACAACTTCAACAAGTACAGGTGCTACTCAACCTAGCATTGCATTAGTTGCAAACGACGCCTTAGTTGGTGGAACTGTTCGTACAGGAGAAGCAGGTGCTACTGACTCTCTTAGTGGTAGTTACTTGCTCACAAATCCTACTACAATAGCATTACAAACCGCAAATAGCGCAGACATCACTTATGCAAACACTTATTTATTAATAACAAAGATAGCATAATCCTATAAAAAGCATACTTCGGTATGCTTTTTTATTTGCCTAACAAAATGAAATTTCGAAAACGTCATATGATATATAGGCAATTTGATTATAGTAAATCAATTTAACAAAATTAAATTAAGTATATTTGCAATTCACTTTTTAAAAGATTT
>JAZRUZ010000015.1:0-13383 GCA_045598895.1 Candidatus Onthoplasma sp.
TTTTAATATGTCTTTTTCTTCTAGAAGCAATAGTTGTGACAATTCTTGCAATGTGTAAATTATTTTATTTTCACTTAATATTTGATATTTATATTTTATTTCAGTTATTATAATTTCTTTTCTCATGTTTTCCCTTTTTCAGTTTAATATTTGAATAATATGTTAATAAATATTCAGTTATAAACTGAATATTAAATATCATACAGTTTTAAACTGTATAATGCAAGTATATGGATAAGAAAATTTATAAATTAACACAAAACTTTGCGAAGAATTTAAAAATAGAGCGTGTTGCTAAAGGTTTAACACAAAAACAGGTTGCTGAAAAACTTGGAATTAAGGTACAAAGTTATCAAGCGTATGAAAGTGGTCTTGCAACTCCTACTGTTGTTAATCTACTTAAACTTGTTTGTGTGTTAAATTTTTCGTTGGATGATATATTTGAAATATAATAAAAAATGTGTTATAATTTTTTCATGAACGAAATAGAGAAATATTATAATAAATTTAATGAGGACAAGCGACTTAAATCTAGACATGGTCAAGTTGAGTTTGCTGTCGCTTTTAAATATATTTTAGATGCGATTGCTGATCGAAAAAATTTAGATATATTAGATGTGGGTGCTGGAACAGGGGCTTATTCTATTCCGTTAGCAAATTTAGGACACAATGTTACTGCTGTAGAGTTGGTAAAGAAAAACTTAAGTGTTTTAAAGGGTAAAACAGATAAGGTGAATGCAGTGTTAGGCAACGCTTTAAACTTAAAGTTTCAAGACAACTCGTTTGATATAGTTTTATTGTTTGGACCTATGTATCATCTTTTATCTCATGAAGAAAAACTAAACGCCTTAAATGAAGCAAAACGTGTCACAAAACCAGGTGGACAAATTCTAATAATGTACCTTATGAATGAGTATGCTGTCATCACTTACGCTTTTAAAGAAGACAATATTAAAGATTGTTTAAAGAATGGGAAACTAGACAAAGATTTTAACTGTATCACAACTAAAGAGGACTTATATAGTTATGTGCGTATTGAAGAGATTAATAGACTGAAAGATGAAGTGGGACTAAATAGAATTAAACTAATTGGAGTAGATGGCGCTACTGATTATATTAGACCAATCTTAAACAAGATGGACGAAGAAGACTTCAATACTTTTATTGAATATCAGTTATCTATTTGCGAAAGGCAAGAACTAATTGGCGCTAGCTCGCATGTTTTAGATATTTTGCGAGTTGATAAATAATTCTAGTTTAGACAATCGAACTTGATATTTGTCGATTTTTAGGATATAATAAAGTTATGGGTATTAGAGAATATTTAAGAAGAAAAAAAGAGAAAAAATTTAGAAAAAAGTATAAAGTAGGTCTTTGCTTGTCTGGTGGTGGAGCAAGAGGTTTTGCGTACATTGGTGCTTTCAAGGCTTTTGATGAGGCTGGTATCAAGTTTGATATGGTAGCAGGTACTAGTGCAGGTAGCCTTTTTGGTGCTATTTATGCGTCAGACTTGGATGTTACAAGTTTAGATAAAGAGATTAAAGATTTTAGCAACAATAATTTTAGAAAATCTACTTTAGGTTTTCTACCAAGTAAGATGACGTCGTTGAAAGATACTTTAGATAAACTTTTACCTTACAAAAAAATAGAGGACTTGCCAATTCCTTATTTTGCTGTTTCAGTTGACTTAAAGACAGGTCAAGAAATTGATTTTCATAGTGGGGATCTTTCTACAGTTATCACAGGAAGTTGTGCTATTCCTGGAGTGTTTTATCCTGTTAATTATAAAAACATGATGCTGATTGACGGAGGATGTGCTAACAATATTCCAGCAGATGTTTTAAGAAAAAATGGTTGTGATTTTGTTGTTACAATTGATTGTAATTCATATCGAGGTGGAGGAGTTAACAGCAACAATTTCTTTAAACAATTTATTACAAGCATAGGTATTATGATGGTTAACAACTCAAGAAAAGGTCTTCAGGAAAGTGATATCGTAATAAAACCTAAAACAAAGGATTTTTCGTCACTAAATGTAAATGACAAATATGAAATTATTGAAGCTGGCTATCAGGCAACAGTTGAGATGATACCTGAAATAAAGAAGTTGTTTGTGGGTAAATACCAGAAAGTGAGAAAAAGCAATAATAAGATAAATAAACTTAGAAACAATATAAGTTTATTTACTAATAAATAGAATGGGGAAAGAACAAAAGAAAAAACTTATTATAGTTGTAATTTTATTGTTAATATTAAATTTAACATTAGTTTTTTATACACAAATTAATTCGTTTATAGTTAATTTCCTAGAAGAAAAATGCAATATTGTATCTAAGAAAAATAATTTACTTGTACATTTTATTGATGTAGGCCAAGGCGACGCTATGGCAATCAATATGCCGACAGGTGAAGTAGTACTTATTGATACAGGCACGACTGAATACAACAATGAATATATTCAGTATTTAAAAGATAATGTTTTGCAACATGGCAGGTTAAAAACAATAGATTATTTGATTTTGACACATGCTCATGAAGACCATATTGGTGGTGCAATGCTGTTGCTTAATACCTTTAATGTAAAGAATATTGTGATGCCTATGCTTAGTAACAATACCGATTGCTATAATAATTTAATGTCATACGTAGATGATAATTGTGACTATACTACAATAGACGAAAATTTTAGTATTAACATTGACAATTTCCAAGTTGTGCCATATTTAAATACTAATGCAAATGATTTAAACAAGACTTGTCCTATTATTAGACTAGACTGTTTTAACTATTCATTTTTATTTACAGGAGATATAGACGAAACAATAGAACAAATATTAATTGACGAACATGAAGATTTATTAGATGTTGATGTTTTAAAAGTTGCTCACCATGGTGCAAAAACTAGTACTTGCGATGATTTTCTAGAAGTGGTAACTCCTGATTATTCAGTTATTTCTGCTCACGATAGTAAGCATCCAACAGATGAAGTTTTGTCGAAATTAGAGAATACTAATTCTATAATTTTAAGAACCGATACGGACGGAAATATTCTTTTTAAAATAAGTAAACATTATGGGATGAGTATAAAGACAGGAAACTACTTTTATGTAACTAACCTATCTTTAGATTATATTTATATTGTAGTAATCGCCGATTGTGTGTTACTTATTGTATTAGGTAAAATTATTTTTATAAAAAAGAATAAAAAATAAATTCCTACACATGATAATAGTGTAAGTGAGATCCACTTACATTAAGGAGAAACCTCCTTAAAACTTTTAAGAGACAGTTCTATGCTCCAAAAAAGGTGTATTATTTGAAATTTGTGTTAAATAAATTTCTTAGATGATGTATACCTTCGAGTGTAAGCAACGTCTCTTTTTCGTGGTCACAACGCCATGACTTACGTTTTTGTATGCACAAAAACTTTACCGTAAGCGTGTGCCCACGAATCCTATGAGAGACCACACGAGGCGTTTTCTCTCATGACTCTTTTTCACTGAGGAACGAATTGGAGAAATTAAGTATTTTAAAAGCAAATATAGTATTAGATTTAACTTAAATTTTAATAAGGTAACAATTTGGTCACAACGCCATGACTTACGTTTTTGTATGCACAAAAACTTTACCGTAAGCGTGTGCCCACGAATCCTATGAGAGACCACACGAGGCGTTTTCTCTAGGCTTTTTTCACTGAGGAACGAATTGGAGAAATTAAGTATTTTAAAAGCAAATATAATATTTGATTAATATAGATTTTAATAATGAAACAACGTGGTCACAACGCCGTGACTTACGTTTTTGTATGCACAAAAACTTTACTGTAGGCGTGTGCCCACGAATTCTATGAGAGACCACGCTAGGCGTTTTCTCTAGGCTTTTTTTCACCGAGGAACGAATTAAGAATGTTAAATTATTTTACTATTTAACTTAACATTTTTCATGAATTTAATTGTAAAAAATAAAATAAAAAAATGGAACAAAAGTTCCATTTTCTCTATCTCTTACTGAATTGTGGAGCACGACGAGCTTTCTTAAGACCGTATTTCTTACGTTCTTTCTTTCTAGCGTCACGTGTTACAAAACCGGCTTTCTTAAGTTCAGTTCTAAGTTCAGGTCTAAATTCTATTAAAGCACGAGTGATACCATGTCTAATAGCACCTGCTTGACCAGATTTTCCACCACCACAAATATTTACGATAACGTCTACATTGTCTACAAGTTCAGTTAATACTAAAGGTTGTTTAACAATAGTTCTAAAACTTTCCATTTCGAAGTAGTCTTCTAAGTTTTTATCGTTGATAATGATTTTACCAGTACCGGTAGTAATTCTAACTCTAGCAACAGAAGATTTTCTTCTACCTGTTCCATTAAACTCTTGAGCTTTAGAAGTTTTAGTAGCCTTTTTAGCAGTTGTTTTACGAGTAGTAGTTTTCTTTGCTTTTACTTCTTTTACTTCGCTTTCTGCTTTTACTTCTTCAATAATTTCTTCCATTAGATTTTACCTCCGTTCCATACTTCAGGCTTTTGTGCTTGATTGTTATGTTCACTACCTTTGTATATGTGGCAGTGAGTAGCCATTGCTTTACCAAGAGAATTCTTTGGAAGCATACCTTTAATGGCTCTCATCAAAGCAACATCGCTTTGTTCAGCCATCATTTTCTTGTATTGAATTTCTTTAAGTCCTGAATTGAAGCCAGAATAACGTTTGAAATATTTTTGTTCTTCTTTCTTACCTGTCAAGACTAATTTGTCACTATTTATAATAATAACATTATCACCACAATCAACATTTGGAGTGAAAGTTGTTTTGTGTTTACCACGAAGGAGAATAGCAGCTTCGCTAGCAACACGTCCAAGCACCTTTCCATCAGCGTCTATGATGTACCATTTCTTGTCAACTGTAGCATCTTTTGCCATAATTGTTTTCATATTTTTATCCTTTTAATTTGACCTTATTTCGCGTTCAGTCTAATTTGTTTTAGCCCGAGATCGTGTGGCAATCTTTTGACTAAAACGAGCAATACGTGTTAATTATATATAATTAAATTCAAATTGTCAATAGTTTTTTGCTAATTTAAGACAAGCTATTGACAAATTGTTAATCTATGTTAAAATACAATCATGAAAGAAAATAAAGAAGATAATTTATTAATTGTAACTAGACGAAATATTATTGCAAAGAAAATATTTGAAAAATTCGAAACAAGAGAAAATTTATTTAATAAACTAGATGCTCTTCAACTCGAAGAAGGAAAATTACGAAATGAAATTTCTAAAATTTCAAAAGAAATAAGTCCTTTGGTTAAAGAAAATGTTGAGTTAGAAGACAAAATAAAAAAATCCATTAAAGTTAACTTATGTGAACTATACAAAGAGATGATAAAACTTGATGGAGGTGATCCTGAAGCCGAATTTTCAAGTTTTAAAATCGATTTAATGTGCGATAAACGAATGTTTGTAGGAAACTATACTAAAGATGAAATACTTGAGAATGTCTTTGGTAAAAACAATGAAAAGTCTGTGTTTCTTATTGCGGAAGAAAAGGAAGTTAACGACGCTTTCAAAATAAAAGTCAATCCTAAAACAAAAGTTCTAACAAAGGCTGGTTGGAAACCTTTATTTAGTCAACTTCGTGTTGTGCATAATGTGGATGCAGTTGGCAAAGACACAACATACTTAAAAATTCAAAACAAGATTTTCGATATTGAATTTTTTATAGATGATTGTGAAATGGATTTATATACTTTTATTAATGATGAACTAAAAGAATCAGCTTATTTTAGAATTGTCAAGAAAAAAACATTTGATAAGATTAAAGACGAAAAAGTTATTAATTTATTTTAAAAAACACACGATTTATTTCGTGCGTTTTTTAATAGTTTACTTTATATAAGTATAAGAAATCGGGCTTTGCTGTAGTGGTTGACTTGAAATTTTTAAAATCTTTTTTTATTTCGTTTAAGTCAATTTTGCGTTCGCCTATTTTTAGCATTGTGCCTACAATATTTCTTACCATTTTATATAAGAAACCATTGCCTGTAATATAGAAATTCAAGTATCCATTTTCTCTTTTTAATTTTGCTAAGTATATTGTTCTTACGTTATTTTCAGTTTCGCCGCCGCTTGACTTAAATCCACTAAAATCATGAGAGCCGATAAGTAATTTTAAAAACTTTTTCATGCTTTTAAAATCTAAGTTAGGGCTAATTTGCAGTGCATCTTTAAATAAAGGTAAAGGCATACTAGACACATACATTTTGTAAACATATGTTTTATTTTTAGCGTCAAATCTAGCATGAAGATTAGATTTAAACATATCTAAAACTTTAATATCTTCCGGTAAAATTCCATTTAGAGAATAAATGAATTTGTCTTTATTTAAAACTTGGTCAATGTCAAAATGAACGGGTTGAAAATAGGCAGACACTTTAGCATCTGTTCTACCACTTCCAATGCAAGTTACTTCTTTTTTAGTATATGTTTTTATTGCTTGCTCTAGGGTATCTTGAATTGTATTTTTATGATTTTGTTTTTGAAAACCATTGTAGTTTAATCCATTGTAACTAACTATTAAAAAATATCTCATAAAAATATGATAGCAAATATAAATAGTTTACGCAATTATTTGCAATAAAAATTTTAATTAGTTATAATTATTTTAATATTTAAGGAAAATTATGAAAAGAAAAATTGTTGACGGAAATTTTGCTGCAAGTAATATTGCATATATGATGAACGATATTGCAGTAATTTATCCAATCACTCCAAGTAGTCCAATGGCAGAAAATGCCGATAGTTTTTCTTACCAAGAACGAAAAAATATTTTTGGAAATACAGTTCTTCTTCGTCAAATGCAAAGTGAGGCAGGAGTTGCAGGCGCTGTTCATGGTTCACTTGTTGCTGGTGCTAAAACTACCACCTTTACATCAAGTCAAGGCTTGCTACTCATGATACCCAATATGTACAAAATTGCAGGCGAAGGATTGCCTACTGTTTTTTATGTCGCTGCAAGGACAGTTGCTACTCATGCACTAAATATTTTTTGTGATCATAGCGATATTTACGCTTGTTTAAAAACCGGTTTTAACATTGTAAGTTGCTCTAACGTGCAAGAAGTCAATGACCTTGCAATCGCTTGTGAACTTGCATCTACAAAATCACATATTCCTTACATTTGTTTCTTTGATGGGTTTAGAACAAGCCATGAATTAAACACAATTGAAGTTACCGAATTAGACGATTTGATGAAAATTGTAAATCCTACTTTCTTTAGAGAATTTAGAGATAATTCAATGAACAACTTTGACCCAACATGTAGGGGAACAAATCAAAATCCTGATGTCTTCATGCAGAATAGAATAAAGTCAGTTAAAAAATATCAAAGTGCCATAACAGACTTTAGATGGGCTGAAAATAAGCAAGAAGAAGTGACTAATAGACATTACGATACACTTGACTATTTTGGCGACAGAAATGCTAAAAATGTTGTTATCGCTATGGGAAGCGTTTGTGATACACTCATCGAAGCAGGAAAACAATATAATGACAAAATTGGCATTATTAAAGTAAGATTATTTAAACCTTTTGATGTTGAACGTTTTATTAGAATTCTTCCAAAGGGTGTTAAAAACATTACAATATTAGAAAGAAATATTGATCCTAGTGGAGTTGATAGTTTAACAAGCGTAGTAATGTCTACGATGAAAAGATTTAATATTAAAGCAAACGTTTTTTCAGGCTCATTCGGTTTAGGAGGAAAAGAGTTTACTCCTGATATGGCTATTGCTGTGTTTGATAACATGAAATATAAAAAGAAAGAAAGTTTCACAGTAGGAGTTTATGATGACGAGTGTGGAACAAGTATTGAAGTTAAGAAAAAGTTTGTGGATAACATTGCAGATTTTGCAGCGCGTATTTACGGACTTGGTGTTGATGGTAGTGTAAGTGCTGCCAAAAACACTATTAAAATTCTAGGCGAACAAACTGATAATTTTGTTCAAGGTTATTTTGATTACGATTCAAAGAAATCCGGTAACCTTACAATATCTCATTTAAGATGTGGTAACAATCCAATCTATGCACCATTTAATCCTCGTGAAGTAGATGTTGTCGTTTGTAACAATGAAGGATTTATCGAAAAATACGACATAACTGATTGTTTAAAACAAAACAGTACATTAATGATCAATACAGGTTATGATTTTGAAACTTTAAACAAGAAAATGCCTACAAAATTTAAAAAAGATTTGCTAGATAAGAACGTTACTGTTTACACTCTCAATGCGAATCTAATTGCGAAAGACTGTGATTTAGGTGCTAAAATTAATACAATTATGCAAACTGCTTTGTTTAAAGTTGCTGCCTTTATGCCGTTTGATAAAGCAAAAAATACCATTAAAGATATGATTGTAAAATCTTATTCTAAAAAAGGTCAAAAACTAGTTAAATCTAACCTTATGGCTGTAGATAAAGCAATAGAGAAATTAATTAAAGTTGATACTAGTAAATTTACTTTTAGAGAGGCTAATGCTTGTAAAGTTGAGCGAGATGAATACTATGAAAACATTATTGTACCAACTTCTATTCAAGAAGGTGACACAATACCAGTTAGCCTATTTGATGAAAGTGGCAAAATGCCAACGGACACGTCAAAATTTGAAAAACGTAGTATTGCGACAGAACTCCCTGATTGGATTAGTGAGAAATGTATTCAATGTGGAAGGTGTACTATGATGTGCCCACATGCTGCAATTAGACCGGTGATATTTGATGATGATAAGAAAGTACCAAAGACTTTTACAAGTAGAAAAGTTTTCTTAGGCAAAGGCAATTATCGTGTTCAAGTAAATACACTTGATTGTACAGGTTGCGGAGTGTGTTCGACAGTTTGTCCTGTTAAAGCCATTTTAATGCGTGACGCTAAGGAAATTAAGGATAGAGAGATAGCAAATAATGAATTTTTACTTACACTTCCTGAACCAAAATATGACATGCAAATAAAGACTACTAAAGAAGTACAGTTTAAGAAACCTTATTTTGAATTTAGTGGAGCGTGTGCTGGCTGTGGAGAAACTCCATATATTAAACTTGCTACACAACTTTTTGGCGATAGAATGCTTATTGCAAACGCTACAGGTTGTTCATCAATTTATGGTGGTACATATCCTACTTGTCCGTACAGTAAAGACAAAGAAGGCTTTGGACCAAGTTGGGCAAATTCGTTGTTTGAAGATAATGCTGAATTTGGTTACGGAATAAGTTTATCTAGAAAAAATTTAAGAAAGAATTTTATAGATAACCTAAAAACTATGAATTTCTCAAGTAAGATTAAAGAAAAGGTTGATATTTTCTTAAAAAATACTGAAAATCATCATTACAACAAAGAATTCATCTTGTTTTTAAAAGATTATAATAAGGGACATGTTTTAAAGAAAGACGACATTTATTTATTTAATAATTTGCATCTCATAACTAGTCCTAGTGTGTGGATTTTTGGTGGAGATGGTTGGGCATACGATATTGGGTTTGGTGGCCTTGATCATGTCGTTGCGAGTGGCGAAAATGTAAATATTTTAATACTTGACACTGAACTTTATTCTAATACGGGTGGTCAAACTAGCAAGTCTACTCCAAGAGGTGCTGCTGCGAAATTTAACCTATCAGGCAAGACTACAAAGAAGAAAGATTTAGCTTCAATTCTTATGACTTACAAAAATGTTTATGTTGCTCAAGTTTGCATGGGTGCAAACCCTGATCAATGTGTGCAAGCGATGATTGAAGCAGAAAAATATGATGGACCAAGTGTAATAATTGCATATTCATCTTGTATAAATCATGGTTACAATATGCGAGAAGCGCAAATTCATGCGTTTAATAGTGTTAAGGCTGGATATAACACCTTGTTTAGATATAATCCAAACAATGTTGAACCTATGAAAATTGATAGTTTTGATCCTACGATGAATTATAAAGATTTTGTTTTAACTGAAAATCGTTTTTCAATCCTAGAAGATGTGAACAAAAAGAACAAAAACAAACTTTTAAAACAAAGCGAATTTGACGCATTAGATAGACGAAATACTTACCTCAATAAGAAAAAATAAATTGTGGACAAAATTTAATTTGTCCACTTTTTATTTGTTAATTTTTCATTATTTTAATTTTGATTTTATTTTTATTTCTTGTTTACTAAAAAAAATTAGAAGTTAATTTACATAAAACAGATTTAAAAATATGCTATTAGCAAGGCGAATTCGCTTTGCTTTTTTTTATAAATTTGCTAAAATATACACAGTTAAAAGGACGATTATGGAATTACAAAAACAATTAGCATACGAATTTAATTTACGCGAACAATATGCTGAAAATATTATTAATCTAATAGATGAAGGAAACACAATTCCTTTCATTGCTCGTTACAGAAAAGAAATGCATGGTGCGTGTGATGACCAAGTTTTAAGAGATTTCGCTGACCGACTTAATTATTTAAGAAATTTAAATAAGGAAAAAGAGAAAGTTGAAAAAGTCATCAAAGAACAAGAAAAGTGGACGGACGAGATTGCAGAGGCTTTGTCCAATGCACTTACTTTAACTGAGGTAGAAGATATTTATAGGCCATATAAACCAAAGAGAAAGACAAGAGCAACGGTCGCAATTTCTAAAGGTCTACAACCTTTAGCAGACATAATTTTAAAGCAAGAAACTAGCGAAAGTATTTTAGATTTAGCAAAAGATTTCGTCAGTGAAGAAAAGGGAGTAAATTCTACTGAAGAAGCGATAGCAGGCGCTAAAGATATTGTTGCAGAAAATATCAGTGATGACGCAAATTTAAGAAAAATTTTAAGAGATATTATCGCTAAAAAAGCACAAATTACAGCCATTTGGAAGGAAGATAAAGACGAAAATAAAACCTATGAAAATTATAAAGATTTTAAAGGTGAAGTCGCAAAAATTCCAAGTCACAGAATACTAGCGCTTAATCGTGGTGAGAACGAAGATTGTCTTAAAGTTTCTATTGAAGTTAATCCAAAACTTACTATCACTGAGATTGAAAAGGCTTATAAATTAGATAATCCTAACACGAACTCAATCATGGACGAAATAATTCAAGATAGTTATGATAGATTATTGTTCCCTTCTCTAGAGAACGAGTGTCGTAGAGATTTGACCGACAAAGCAAACGAACAAGCAATTAAAATGTTTGAAGTGAATTTGAAACCACTTTTGCTTCAAGCGCCACTTAAAAACAATGTTATTATGGGTTACGATCCGGGATATTATAATGGCTGTAAAATAGCAGTAATTGACACAAAAGGTGACGTTCTTGATACTGCTGTTGTTCATCCAACTCCACCTCAAAATAAGGTTGAAGAAGCCAAGGCAAAGTTGACCGACATGATAGTAAAAAACAGAGTAGATATCGTTGCTATTGGTAACGGAACAGCAAGTAAAGAGAGTGAGATTTTAGTGGCTGATTTAATTAAGACTTGTCCTAGAAAAGTTAGTTATGCTATGGTAAACGAAGCAGGTGCGTCAGTTTATTCTGCTTCTAAACTTGCTGCAAAAGAATTCCCTGATTATGACGTAAATTTACGTAGTGCTGTGTCTATTGCAAGACGTCTTCAAGATCCTTTGGCTGAACTTATTAAGATTGATGTTAAATCAATAGGAGTTGGACAATATCAACATGATATGCCTCAAAATCGCTTAACTGAAGTTCTTAACAACACGGTCGAAGATTGTGTAAATAGTGTCGGCGTTGACCTTAATACTGCTTCAGTTAGTCTACTTAGTTTTGTTTCAGGTATCTCATCTAGTCTTGCTGAAAATATTGTAGATTATCGAAGTCAAGTTAAACACATTAACAATCGTGAAGAGTTGACCAAGGTTAAGAAAATGGGGCCTAAAGCCTATGAACAATGTGCAGGTTTCTTACGTATTACTGACGGCGAAAATATACTTGACAATACAGGCGTGCATCCTGAAAGTTATGACGCTGTAAAGAAATTATTAAAATTATTTAATTTTACAGATGCACAAATTAAAGCAGGCGAACTTACTAATTTAAATAGTTTAATTGCTGAAATGGGTGAAAACGTTGTTGCTGAAAAGATTGGTGTAGGAGTGCCTACATTAGAAGATATAGTAAAAGAACTCTTAAAACCAGGTAGAGATATTCGTGAAGATATGCCACTTCCAGAACTTAGAAGCGATATTTTGTCAATGGAAGATTTAAAGCCCGATATGGTGCTAGACGGAACAGTTAGAAATGTTATCGACTTCGGTGCGTTTGTTGACATTGGTGTACATCAAGACGGACTTGTACATATCTCTCAAATTAGTAACGACTATATTTCACATCCAAGTGATGTCTTAAAAGTCGGAGAGAAGGTTAAAGTAAAAGTTTTATCAGTTGATTTAACTAAAAAGAGAATTTCCTTAACTATGAAAGGGATAGATTAAATTCACATAATGTGAATTTTTTCTTTTAAAATTTTATTCAATTTAGCAATTTAAAACATTAAAATCTAATTTTTAATTATTGAGATTATAAAACTGAGATAGGGGTAGTTAAATTTTTTTATCGAACAAATAGATAGAATTTTGTCGAATTAAGTCAAAACCGACTTACAAAAAATGCTTTAAATCGACTTAATTCTAGTAAAAAACTTAATTTTGTACAAAAATCAATTTATTTTGTACAAAAATACTTGACTTCAATTCTTTTTTGTGTTAATTTATTGGTAGTTAAGGTAGTTTATGTGTGTGAAAGAGATTAGATTTAGAGAAAAACTTCAAAACAATCATTATTTTGTTTGTGTGTTAAAAGAACTTGGGATGGATGTTTCTTACATGGGTTTTTATTATATGATAGATATTTTAGACTTAATAATAAATCGTGGTGTTTGTACACGTTCGTTTTCAAGAGATATTTATCCACTCGTTGCTCAAATAAACAACACGACTGATTGCACTATTGAGAGAAATATTAGATTTATGATTGATAATTGTTGGGGTTCGATGAAGGATAAATTTTATAGGTTTTGGCCTAGTGATATTCAGCCTAGTTGTTGTAAATTTATAGATTTAGTTCGGAATTACATAATGACTAAGATTTCGTAAGTTGATTTTAAGTGACATTGCGTCGCTTTTTTATTGTCAATCATACAAAACATAAATGCTTTTATAGTATTTATTTTTAAATTTTGAAGAAGTTAAAATTATTTATTCGATAATCAGTAAACAACATCAATATTAAATTTTTTAAAACTATTTTCCTTTTTATATTCTAATTGAAGAAATTTTTATTTTGAATTTATTAATTAGAATTTTTTTAACATTATAAATAATATTTATAATTTTATATAATTTTGTTTGTAA
>JAZRUZ010000016.1:0-57296 GCA_045598895.1 Candidatus Onthoplasma sp.
ATTTTTAATAATTTGTTTAGAAATTCCAAAATTTGTACACATTGCAATACAAGCCAAAGCGTTATATACATTGTGTTGACCAGGAATAGACAATTTAAATTCTCCAAAATAAGAATTATTTCTATAAACATCAAATTTAGGAAAACCATTTACATCATAAGTAATATTTCTTCCAACATAATTTGATTTATCATTTCTTAATATATATTGCAATTCTTCAGCACATAAGTATCTATAAACATACATAAAAAAATTATAGACAACTACTCTCTTTCCATACTTTATATGAAAAAAGTACCTATTTGGTACTAATTTCTAATTTTACCTATTGCGTGTGCTAAAGCAATTTTTCCATGCTGATAACTTAATGAACCTTGAAGATATGCAACATATGGTTCTCTCATAGGTCCATCACAACTTAGTTCAATGCTACTGCCCTGATTAAAACTACCGCTTGCCATGATAATTTTATCAGCATAGCCGTCCATTTCTCCTGCTTCAAGACGTGAATTGCTATCAACAGCACTCGCCTCTTGTATGCCACGGATAAATTCAGTCATTTTTGTTTTATCGTTGAAAATAATTGAACACACTATATCACTCATTGGCTTTGTTTTGTCTGGAATTGTCTTATAGCCTAATTTTTCCATCACTAAACCGGTTAATCTTGCTGTCTTTTTTGCTTCTGCAACAACATGTGGCGCAAAAAACAACCCTTCAAAAAATGCTTTATAACCTAATTCATAAGAGCCAATATCAAAACCCAACGCCGGACTTGTCATTGAGTAAAGGACCATATCGACAAGTTTCTCTTTTCCTGCAATATAACCACCTGTTGGCGCAATCCCACCACCGAGATTTTTAAGAAGTGAACCAATTACTAAATCGGCACCGACGTCAGTAGGCTCCCTATCTTCAACAAATTCGCCGTAGCAATTATCTACAACGATTGGAGTATTTGAAATTTTTCTAATCTCTTTTATAATGCTTTCTATTTGACTAATTGTTAAAGCATTACGTACACTATACCCTCTCGACCTTTGAATATATACTATTTTTGGATTATATTTTTTTATTCCAAGAACAATATTTTCAGTATCGAACTCTCCGTCTATTAAATCAACTTGTTTGTAGTTAATGTCAAAATCTTTTAATGAGCCAACATTTTTACCATCAACACCAAAGATAACTTGATTTAGTGTATCGTAAGGCATACCCGAAATTGAAAGCATTGTGTCTTTAGGACGAAGTAAACCAAAAAGTGTCTTTGTTATGGCTTCCGTTCCACAACTTATCAAGGGGCTAACAAATGCGGCTTCAGTATGAAAAATATCAGCAAAAACTTTGCTTATCTTTTCTTTACCAATATCATTATGACCATAGCCTGTACTTCCAAGGAAATATGATGCTTGAATATTGTTTTTATTAAAAGCATTTAAAACTTTTAATTGATTAATATACTCTATTTCGTCTATTTCTTTGAAAAATTCTCTACAATATTTTTCTTGTTCATTTATTAAATTTAAATCTTCATCTTTAATCTCTATCATTTAGAAATTCCTCTATTTCTTTTTCTGCATCATTTATATTTACTAATTTTAAACCATTTATCGTCTTTAAAAAGGTAAGTTGTCTTTTGCAATAATTTCGTGAATGTTGTTTAATTAACTCAATAGTTTTTTCTTTAGTTTGTTTGTTTTGAAAATAATCGAACCATTCTTTATAACCTATTGAATTCATTGATTGACTATCTCTATTTACCCCTTGAGAAACAAGTGACCTTACCTCATTTTCTAAGCCGTCAGCAAGCATTTCATCTACTCTATTATCTATCCTTTTATAAATCTGCTCTCTATCAGCAACAATACCTAAGGATAAGACATCTAAGCCCTCTAAAATATATTTTTTTTCGCTATATTTATTTCCATTTTTTGCAATATCAATATAACGAATAACGCGTTTTAAATTATTGAAATGTACTCGACTTGCGAGGTTCTCATCAAGCGAATTTAATTCGTCCCAAACAGCAATATTGCCTTTATCTTTTGCCATGTTCTCATAGTATTGTCTTAACTCAAAATCAGTTTCGACTCCACCTAATGAATAGCCTTCAAGGAGTGCTTTAATATAAAGCCCTGTACCACCCACTATAATAGGTAATTTGTCTCTATCAAAGCAATCTTTAATAGCCTTTTCTACGTCTAGCAAAAACTCGCCAACATTATATGTTTCATTAAAATTTTTAATATCGATAAGATGATGCTTAACTTGCTTTAACGCGTCCAAATCTTTAGCGCTTCCAATATCTAGACCTTTATAAATTTGCACGCTATCTGCCGAAATAATTTCTCCATTGTGTTTCAAGGCAGTTTTTAATGCTAAACCACTCTTACCACTCGCAGTTAAGCCTGTAATTATAACTATTTTTTTCATACTACACTATTCTTTTAAACCACTTCTCTATTTGAGATTTTGGTACTACAGAAATAACAGGTCTGCCATGAGGACACAATAAAACAGGATTTAAAATATCAAGATTTTTTAACAATTCTCTAATTTCTAATTCGCTTAAACTCATGCCACTTTTAACACTTGATTTACATGCTTTCTGCATTAAATAATGTTTAATTTCATTGTCCATTTTTGGACGAAGATTTTTCATATCGTGTAAAATATCATCTATGAAATTTTTAATATTTATGTCTTTAAGTAGAACAGGTATTGAACTTATAATAATGCTGTTATCCTCAAATTGTTCAATCTCAAAACCCAATGAATTCAATTCAACTTTCAGCGATAAAATATAATTTAATTCTTCTGGACTAACTTTTACAACATAAGGCACTAGCAAGTCTTGAGTGACCAATTCTTTTTTATTTAAGATTTCACAGAATTTATCATAATTTAATCTTTCGTGGCCAGCATGAAAGTCCAATAAAATCATGTTGTCGCCTTGCTCTAAAACAATAAATTCGTTAAATATCTCTCCAACGATTTTATAATCAACAAAGTCTTTAATGTCTTTTAAATTGGATGTTGTATTTTCTTCATCCTTAATTAAAGAATTTACAGTATCCTTGCTTTCTTTAATTTCGTTATTAACAATATTTCCATTAACATTATTTGTTTCTTTCTTTAAATCAAAGATAGTTATAGGACTAAAAGTTTCTTGTTTAAAAGTTAAATTAGGTGTATTGTTTTTAATTTCTACAGGCGAAATTTCAATTTCTTTTAAATCATTTAAATCATCTTGAATTAAGAAAGATTTTGCCTGATTTTCTTTAATTTCAACACTTCCCTGATCATCGTTTTTTTCATTTAAAGATTTATATATCGCCCTACTAACTGCACTATAAACCAAATCATAAATTAAGTCTTGTCTAGCGAATTTAACTGTCATCTTATTTGGATGAACATTTACATCTAATTCAACATTAGGCATCTCTAAATTAAGTACAAACACAGGAAATTGTCTAGGCATCAAATACTGTTCAAATGCCATAAAGACAGCCTTTGAAACTATTTCATCAGTAACATATCTATTGTTAATGATTAGCGTTTGATGTGTAGTATTTGGCTTACTAAATCCAACTTTTGAAATGTAACCAGATAATTTATAGTTATTTTCAGTGTTTTCAATATACATCATATTTTGTGTATATTCTTTTCCATAAACACTATATATTGCATTTAATAATCCATCACCTTTGGTTTGGTAATAGATTTCACCATCAATAATATATTTAAAACTAACAAGAGGATTTGCTAAAATATAGCGAGATACAATGTTAGTTATTTGATTTGCTTCAATATATGGCTTCTTTAAAAACTTTCTTCTAGCAGGAGTATTATAAAATAAATTTTTTACTTCAATCTTTGTTCCATTATCACTAGAGGTTGCATTAATTTCACCGAAATCGCCACCATTGACACTTAATTCGTACGCACAATCGCTATCGCCCTTTTTAGTAATTAAATGTGTTTGACTGACATTTGAAATACTAGCGAGTGCCTCGCCTCTAAATCCTAAGGTTAAAATATTGTCAAGGTCTACAATATCTTTTATTTTACTTGTAGCGTGTGGTAAAAATGCCTTTTTCATGTCATCATAATCAATACCCTTACCATTGTCTTTGACACTTATTAAGTCAATACCACCATTTTTAATTTCAATAGTGATTTTATCACTTCCAGCATCAAGAGAATTGTCAATCAACTCTTTTACGATCGAAAAAGGACTTTCAACAACCTCACCTGCTGAAATTCTGTTAATTATAAAACTATCTAAAATATTTATTGCCATAACACTCTACTTTGATATATCTTTTAAATGTGCCAAAGTTTCAAAGGCATCCATTGGTGACATTTTGTTTAAATCAATTTCTCGAATAATATTTTCTACTTCACTAGATTTATTTGTCTCGACTTTACCCTTTTCTAATTCAGATAAAATTTCCTTTGCTCTTGCGATTATGCTGTCAGGAATACCTGCAAGATCAGCCACTTCTATTCCATAACTTCTTGTAGCACTTCCACGCATAATCTTTCGTAAGAAAACAAGTTTACCACCTATTTCTTTAATGGAAATACAGAAATTTTTAACCCCATCTAGAAGCCCTTCTAATTGCATCAATTCGTGATAATGTGTAGCAAACATAGTCTTTGCTTTTAGGTTCTTAGAAAGGTACTCTACGATAGACCAAGCGATAGACAATCCGTCAAAAGTGGACGTTCCACGACCAACTTCGTCTAAAATAATTAAACTATCGTTTGTGCAAAACCTTAATATATTAGCAACCTCTATCATTTCTACCATAAACGTAGATTGTCCAACTGCTAAATCGTCGCTTGCGCCAATTCGTGTGAAAATTCGGTCGGTAACGCAAATTTCAGCCTTGCTTGCTGGTACAAATGAACCAATGTGTGCCATTAATGTAATTAGAGCTACCTGTCTCATATAAGTTGACTTACCAGCCATATTTGGTCCGGTTAAAATCATAGTTCTAAAATCTAAATCATCTAATGTGCAATCGTTTGGTATGAAGTCTGCCTTATTCATTTTTTCAACGATTGGATGACGACCATTTTCGATATTTATTGTGTGGTCGGTCCTTATTATTGGTCGAACATAATTATTGTCAATTGACACTTTCGCGAGCGAATAAACAACATCAATAGTAGACAGCGCCATTGCTACTTGTTGCATTTCTGTTAAGTAATTCATTAGTTTTGATTTGAATTCCATGAATATAACTTCTTCTAATTTGATTGCACCATCATGACTAGAAACGACTTGCTCTTCAAATTTCTTCAATTCTTCGGTTATATATCTTTCTGTTGTTGTGGTAGTCTGTTTTCTAATATAGTTAAATGGAACTAAATCAACATCTTTTTTACTTACTTCTAAAAAGTAACCAAATACTTTATTATAGCCAATCTTAATTGATTTAATGCCTGTAGCTTCACGTTCTCTTGCCTGAATTGAAAGAATTATGTTTTCTGCATTAGAACGCATATTCCTTAATTCGTCAAGTTGGTTATTGAAGCCTTCTTTTATGTAACCTCCCTCTTTTAAAACATTATGAGGTTCGTCACTGATTGTTTCTTTAATCATATTTGCGATTGGAGTTAAATCTATTAATTCGTCAGATAGTTTAAAAAAATTTGGTTCATTTAAAGCGTTAATTAAATTTTTAATATAAGGAATTTCACTTAAAGAATTACTTAAAGCAATACATTCTTTAGGAGTTATGTTTCCATAAGAAATTCTAGCAACAAATCTCTCTATGTCTTGTATTTTATCTAAATGCAAAGCTAAATCTTGCATTGTTAAAGGATTATCTAGTAAGACTGAAATCATGTTTAATCTGGCATCAATTTTTTCTTTATTTTGAAGTGGTTGCCTTACCCACGATTTTAAAAGTCTACTTCCTCCTGAAGTCAACGTTTGATCTAAAAGCCAAATTAGTGAGCCGGTCTTTCCTTTTTCATGCATAGGAGATTCTATTTCAAGGTTGCGTCTAGTCCTGTTGTCAATATACATATATTGATTATCACTGACAACTTTAGGGAATTTAATGTGCTTTAATTCCCTTTTTTGAGTTTCCTTAAAATATTCAAACAATGCTCCGGTTGAAATAATACAGCCCTTGATATTAAAGTCAAAACCTTTAAGGCTAGATAATCTATATTGCTTTAAAACATTGTTTTCAGCTGATTCATAATTAAATGCCCAATCATAATATTCATTAAATTTAATCTTATCAGCCATAGAATTTGAAACATTATTAAATATTTCAATAGCAGAATTATTGCAAATAATCTCAGCAGGATTAATTTTTACTATTAAATCTTGCAAATACGTATTTAAATCATCACCAGCGTATTCATTAACACAAACTTCGCCTGTTGAAATATCTGCATAAGTATAAGATAATGTGTTCTTATTTACATACACACACAACATATAGGCGTTTGTTTCATCATCAACTATAGCTGAGTCAATAGCAGTACCAGGCGTAATAATACGCACAACTTCTCTTTGCATTACTCCGTTTACTATATTATCGGTCTGTTCGCAAATTGCTACTTTATACCCTTTTTGTATTAGTCTTTGAAGATATGGTTCGTATGAATGATAAGGTATACCACACATTGGTGCTCTATCTTCAATACCACAATCTTTTCCGGTTAAAACTAAGTCCAACTCTTTACTACAAATTTTAGCATCTTCGTAAAACATCTCGTAAAAATCGCCTAAGCGATAAAAAAGTATGCAATCTTTATAAAGTTCTTTTGTTGCTAAATATTGCGTCATCATTGGAGATAATTCGTCTTGTTTACTCATCAATAACTCCTGATAGTTTATGATTTCTTATTCCTTCGGCCTTTACCCACGTAAAATAATTCTCGTTGTTAAATTTATAGGTAGGAAGATAAATCTCTCTACCTCCGTCAGTTAAGCCTATCGCTACGCCGTTTGCGAATTTAATTAAGCAATTGTATGATTTTTTAAGGCATTTTTTAAGCAAGTCTTTTTGTATAATTTTTTGTTGACGTAAAATCTTATTTACTCTAATGTTTTTTACTTCTTCAGGCACTTGCTCAGTAAAAATAGAGGCTGGTGTACCACTACGCTTTGAGTACATAAAAGCAAAAATTTGGTCATATTTTACCTTTTTAATAAGTTTAATAGTAGCATTAAAATCTGCTTCAGTTTCTCCAGGGAAGCCTACTATTATATCAGTAGATAAAGAGATATTAGGAATGGCGCGTTTTACCTTTTTAATAGCCCTCATGTATTCTCTTGCATTGTAATGCCTGTTCATTTTTTCCAAAATTTTACTACTACCAGATTGAACAGGAAGATGAAGCGCTTTTGCAATTTTACTTTCGTTTTTCATAACTTCAATTAAATCATCGCCAAAATCCATAGGGTGTGAAGTCATAAATTTAATTTTAAAGTCCCCTTCAATTTTACATAATTCGGTTAAAAGATTAGCAAAAGTTGTTTTGTTCTCTAAATCTTTTCCGTAGGAATTAACATTTTGACCCAATAACGTAATGTATTTATATCCTTGATTTTGAACTAAATCTTTAACTTCGTTATAAATTTCAACTAGTTCCCTACTTTTCTCTCTACCACGGACGTACGGAACTATACAATAAGTACAATACTTATCGCAACCATAAATAATATTTACATACGCATTAATTTTGTCATCTCTTATGCAAGATTTTGTATCCATTGATGAAATAGGCCCATCTAGAATTTCATAAATTCGTTTTCTCTTTTGACTTAAAGCCAATAAGTGATCACCTATAGCGTTGATATTATGAGTTCCAACAACAATATCTACAAAAGGAAGTTTTTTCTTTAAATCGTATTTTCCTGATTTTTGTTGTGACATACAACCACAAACAATAATTACCTTATCAGGATTTTCTTTTTTTGATTTTTTTAAAGCCATAATGTTGTTATATGCCCTGTCTTCAGCGCCTTCTCTTATACAACATGTATTGAAAACAACAACATCAGCCTTAACAGGATCAGAAATTTCACTCATATCAAAAGATGAAAGAATACCACGAATTTTTTCAGATTCGTGAATATTCATTTGACAACCGTAGGTTACAACACAAAACTTCTTACCACTAAAATTTTCCATGATTTAATTATAATACAAATTTTGATATTTTTCAACTAAATTTTACTATTACTAATTAAAATTAGTAATTTGCAAATAATACTTCAATGAAGAAAAAATTAAAAATTATAATTTTAACTACTTTGATATTTTTAAGTCTTTGTATTGCCTCAATACTTGGCTGTTTTATATTTTTTTATAATCGATATGACTTAGACGTAAACAAATTAACAAGCGTAAATAATGGAATAAAAGTCTACTCTGCATCAATGCAAGACAACACTCTCTATAATACAAATAGATCAGTGGTAGAAATTGATGATTTACCTGAATATGTAAAAAACGCTTTTATAGACACAGAAGATAAACGTTTTTATAAGCATTCGGGTTACGATTTAAAAAGAATTGCAAAAGCAAGTTTCGTAAATTTAATAAATCATAGCAAATCTCAAGGTGCTTCTACAATAAGTCAACAATTAATAAAAAATGCCTTACTCACTAACGAAAAAACCTATTCTAGAAAAATAAAAGAAGTTGTTCTTGCAATGAAGATGGAAAAACAATTTTCAAAAGATGAAATTCTCGAAATGTACTTAAATACAGTATATTTCGGCTCTAATGCGTATGGTATAGAAAACGCAAGTAAAACTTATTTTAACAAGTCTGCAAAAGAACTAAATTTAAGCGAAGCCTGTACTCTAGCAGGTATTTTAAAAAGCCCTAAATATTATTCACCAAAATACAATTACGACAATGCAATTAAAAGACGAAATTTAGTTGCCGAAAATTTACTTAAAGCGAATCACATTGAAAAGAGCGACTATAATGAAATTATTAATGATAATTTAGAATTAAATTTAACTAACGACAACAACAATTCCTACGAAACAGAGGCAATTTTAGAGGCCTGTTCTCTTTTAAATATTAGCGAAAGAGAATTGATTAATAAAAATTATCAAATTATTACTTTTAAAGACGACGAATTAAATAACTCTATTAGTGACATAAATTCAAATATTATCAACACCGAAGAAATCAACAATAATTGTTCTTTAGATAGCGTCAGTTGTGTTATCGATAAAGACGGCAAAGTCTTATCATATTATGCTAATTCTAGTTTTAATCTACACAATATTAAACGACAACCTGCCTCAACTTTTAAACCATTGGCAGTGTATATACCAGCATTTATACACAACATATTGTCGCCATCTAGTCAAATTCTTGATGATGAAATTAATTTTAACGGATACTCTCCAAAGAACGCAGACGACACTTTTCATGGCTATGTTTCAATAAAAGATGCAGTCTCAAAATCTTATAATATACCCGCAGTTAAAGCACTTGATTTAGTTGGATTAAAAAATAGTAAATCTATTCTCAGTGATTTTAATTTTAACCTTTCAAATCAAGACAATAATTTAACTCTTGCATTAGGTAATGTCTATGGTGGTGTTAATATAATGGATCTTCTTTCTGCTTATAACACCATTGCTAATTTAGGTACATATCACCCAATAACCTTTATTGATAAAATTATTGATATGAACGGAAATATTATTTATAAATACGAAAACTATAGCGAAACAAAAATAGATGCTGATGCATGTTTTCTTATGACCGATTGTTTAAAATCTTCGTCAACTAACGGAACTGCTGTTAGATTAAATTCGCTAAATTTACCCATCGCCTCGAAAACAGGAACTGCTTACAATGGAATAAATAACACCGATATATACAATATATCCTACACCACCGAGCACACCATTTTATCTTGGATTGGTGATTTAAGTAACAATAAATTACCAAATACTTTACATAGTTCTAATCAACCAACTGAAATTAATAAACAAATATTGACAAATTTATATGAAAATCATAGGCCTTTAGATTTCACTATTCCTGACAATATTGAAAAATGTGCATATGACATATTAGAACTAGAAAATAATCATATAATCGTATCACCATCTACTAATCTTGATAGATATATTAGTTACGGCTATTTTAAAAAAGACTTCAAACCAAGTGAAAATTATACTTTATTAAGTTTAGACGCTAGTATTGATAAAACAGGTATAACCCTCAGTTTTGAACCTAAAAAATCTAAACAATATAGGTTATTTAGAATTACAAATGACGAAGAATTGTTACAAGAAATAGTTGATACTAACCTTGAATATAAATTCATTGATTACGATGTTTATAAATTTTCAAAAGTTAAATATAAACTAGTTGATGACTTAGGGAATGAATTTGAAACTAGCGAATTTAGACCAAAAGATTATATTATTGAACTTATGAATAATGAGTTTTTATCAACTAAAAACAGATGGTACGTTTAATTTTAAAATTTTCCATATTTTATTTTCATAACTCAAATCTTGTTTTGTCAAAACAATTTTCACTGTAGGTTTACTTGTTAAGGTTAAATCAAGTTTATCTATTAGGCTTTCTGAATTAAGTTCAACGTTTTTGCAAAGTTTTTTGAATAAATCTACTTTTAATTCGAAATGTGTGCAACCTAATATGTATTTTCCTTTTTTGTTAAATTTAATCCTTTCTTTAATTGCCCTTTTAATTTTTTTGTCATTAAAAGGATCATTTTCAATAACAGTTGCAAGTTCCTTTAATGGAATAAAATTTTCTTTCTTTAAATTTTTAGACGTTAATTCAGTTGTTAAATACGTGCCACATTTATCAAAATCCAATATGAACACGTTTTCCATAGGTTTTATGCAAGATGACGCCGTATTGCATGCGACGATGATTATATCTGCTTTATATTTTGTTTTTATCTCTTCTATTAAACTTTCTACTCTATTTTTAACAAAATTTTTATCCTTTTCTCCGTACGGCATGTTTAAATTATCTGCAAAATAAAGGAAATTTCCTGCTTTATATTTATTCATCAACCGAATAAGTACTGAAACTCCACCTATACCACTATCTAAAATCGCTATTGTAGGATTAGTTTTTATCATACAATATTTATATGACCAAGAATTTTAAGTTGTTCTATAATTTAATCTAACAAACTTATTAAAATTGTGGAATTTGCTTGCAATTTTTTAGACTTTTTGATATACTATAATCGAATTGGAGGTTTATATGGCTAATATAAAATCAGCTAAGAAACGTATCAATGTTATTGATAGACAAAGTTTAGAAAATAAATCTTATAAGAACAAGATTGCTACTCTTGTTAAAAATTATAAAGTTGCTGTTGATAACAAAGATGAAAAAGCAAATGAATTATTAAATGAGGTCTTCTCTATTATCGATTCAGCCGTTTCTAAGAAAATCCTTGCTAAAACTACAGCAAATAGAAAGAAAGCAAGAATTAGTAAATATGGTAAATAATTATTTGTTTTTAAAAAACACTCTTATTGAGTGCTTTTTTATATGTTTATTTTGGTTTTGTAATTAAAATTAAAATTTCTTAACTACTATAGGTTGAAAATTTCTAAATTTTTTATTAGTATCAAGAAAACCATCTCCACATCTTATTAAATTAGGTAAATTCAACTCTTTTAAAGAGGTACTAGAACAAAGAAAATAATCTCCACATTGCTCTAATTTTGGCAAATTTAATTCGGTTAAAGTTTTGTTATAACAAAGAAAATAATCTCCACATTGTTCTAAGTTTGGCAAATTTAATTCAGTTAAAACTTTGTTTTGTTTAAGAGAAAAATTTCCACATTGCTTTAAATTTGGCAAATCTAATTTGCTTAAAACTTTGTTTTGTTTAAGAAAATAATTTCCACATTGCTTTAAATTTGGCAAATTTAATTTGCTTAAAACTTTGTTTCGGTCAAGAAAATAATTTCCACATTTCTCTAATTTTGGCAAATTTAATTTGGTTAAAGTTTCATTATAATAAAGAAAATTCTCACTACAGTAAGTTATATTGTTATTATCATAAGCAACAATTTGATTGTTTTGATTTATCGTTAATTTTATATCACCACCGTTTTTAACTTTGAAAACTATTATTTGATTGTTGCTATCTTTTTCTTTTTCAACTTGTATTGATTCAATATCTTTGAATCCATCTATAAAGCTATCTTGTATACGGTCATCATATAATTTAACTGTACAATTTTTTGACCTATCAATAATAAAATAATCACACAATATATATTTAGATTTATCTAACTGTTCAGGTTCAAAGTTTTTAATAATTATGTTATTTTCACAATAATATATATTATTTATTTCAATATTGTATCTATAATATTTACCATCATTTGCTAAAACATAGTCTTGAAATTCAAACTTTTGAGAATTTTGTGATAAATCAATTCCAAATTCATTAATCATTGCGCTTGTTAAACCTTGTGCAATATTGTCAAGATTATTCGAAAAAGTTGCATCGGGATTGCCAACCGAATGATTGTATCTATTTTTTATAGAAAGAACAGAATTTTTGCCTCTGGTGAATTGAATACTTATTACACTTGTGCCATATTCGTCTTGCCTAATTGGTTTTTTAAAGTCTTCTCTTTTTAACTTTTCTGCACCATCTTTAACAGCAAACCAAATCCTACATGATTTAAGTCTGTCTCCTCCAAAAGTACAAAGTTCTTCTGGCATTAAATAAGGTTCAGGCGAACCACCTGTATATTTAATTTTCTTTCCATCACTTCTATAATAAAAATGTCTAAAACTTTGAATATCAGCTTCTGTTTGACATTCTGGATAAAGAGTGTAACCAGCTTGTTTAAAAAGTTCTTTTGCCGAAAGTATAGTTTCATCTACTTTTTCTTCTTTGTTATGAAATTTCTTGTAAATTATGTTTTTAAATTCGTTAGCAAAATCTGGATTAGACTCATAATCTTTTGCAATAGATTTACTGAAAGCAAAAGTACTAGATAAAATTTCAGAAAGTTTTCCCGGTTGCTCTAAAATAGTTGGAAACAAAGTCCTACAAATATGAGAAAGATCTTCACCGTATTTCTCTTTAATAAATTTTAAATCATCAATTTCTTTAGCCATAAACTCTCCTTAAGACTAAACATTTACCTTTTCGTTCAATTTTCGCATATTCTTTATCTAAGAGATTTTTGAAATCTTCAACACTTAAATCTTTCGAGGGTTCAAAATACAATGACTTGCTGTAAAAAGGCGAGCGCTCGTCTATTAAACATTCGGCAAGTGTAATTTTGTCTTTAACTTGTGGTTTTTTCATATTATAAAAATCTAAAACAATTTCATATTTTGTTTCATCATTTGTATCAATCAATAAACAAACCCCAAACTCGTTGATATTCTGTATTTCTAAAACTTTCATTACAAAACTCCAAATTTATTATATAAAAATTAGTAATTTTTGTCAAATATAATAATTTTTCTTTTTGGAATAATTGAATTAAATATATTTTAAATATTATTTATTAAGTATTTATTATCCTTTAAATACTTATTATATTGTTTATAATTAGGCATATAATCACTCACAATGCGCCAAAATTTTGCGCCGTGATTTTTTTCTTTCACGTGTGCCAATTCATGCACAATCAAGTAATCTACCACTTCTTTAGGACATAAGGCTAAACGATAAGTAAAATGCAATTTGTTATCGAAACTACATGATCCCCAATTTGATTTAGCACTTGTTATACTAATAGATTTATACGTTAAATTTAAATCACGACTAATTTCCGCCACCCTAGTAATTATATAGTTAAAAAGTGTTTCTTTTAAAAACTTAATAAACTTATCTTGTGTGATTGAAACTGGAAGGATTATCCTATCATCAAACAAACTAATTTTTTTAACATCAGCGAATTGAAGTTGGTAGTTTTTCCCTAAAATAGAAATTGTTTTATTAATTTGTAAATCAAATTTATTTTTATTTGTATTTATAGCAAACTGACGTTTTTCAATTATCCAAGACTTTTTACTTAGTATAAATTCATCTATCTTTTTATTCTTAGTTTTTTTAGGTACTCTTACTATCATTTCACCATTTGGCTTAATGATTATTGCAATAGATTTCCTATTTGAATAAACTATTCTATTTGGAACTAATAAATCATTATACATTAGAACACCAATTCGTATAAGGCATTTTCGCTAGAAATTTTTCCTGATTTAATTTTATAATCTAAGTCTATATATTTTTCATATAAGTCAATATAAAATTTTACGCCATTTTTTGCTATATTTTTTCTACTTATTTTAATTGCGTAAGGCTTAATATTCAATATCTTAGATAACTCATCGTCGTTTTTATTTACTGAAATATACTGCATACGTTTAAAATATTTACCTAGATATGAAAACAACTCGTTATAATCAAAATTAAAACTTAAATTTTTTAAGGCTTCACAATAACTAGTATAGTCTTTATCATCAATTGCATTAGTTAAACTGAAAATAGCATATTCGTTTGAATTAGATACAAGATTTACGACAACTTCCATATCTATCTTTGTACCTTGTTCACAATAATTTGTTATCTTATTTAATTCGTTATAAATTTTCATCATGTTTGATTCGGTCGAATTGATTAAATAGTCTAACGCAACCTCCTCTATCGATAAATCAAACTTGGAAATATAGTTTAGTATATATTTTGACAAATCTATTCTATCTAGTTTTTTACAATCAATAGTTTCTGCATTTTTTAAATTCTCAGCATTAATACATAAAACAACATTATAATCATTAAAATCAAAACTATCTAAAAACTTACAAATCTCACTCTTTGGCTCGTTAATAACTATTAATCTATATTCATTTCCAAGTGGAAGTGTCGCTAATTGTGTATTTAACACTTCACTTGATATATCTCCATCTAATTTAATAAAATCAAATTCTTCAAAATTTGAAATAATTTGGGCTTTTAAATTTTTAATAGTCTGTTGAATTAAAAAAGCATCATCACCCATCGCGTTATAAAGGTGACTAATTGTATTTTTAATTGTTTTACTAAATTCCATGAATTTCATAATTACATTATACCAAACATGCCACCAATAATGCAACTAGTGGAAGCGAAATAATTATCTTATACTGCCATTTTGCTGTGCAAAACCTACCTAACACAAGTATTAACGCAAAGTACGCAATAATTCCAAAATAGTTAAAATTAATTGTATTTATATGAGATAAACTAGAAGCACTAAAGAACACACAACCTAAACTTACAAAGTTAAAAAGATAATTTATCGGCACTAATAAATAGCAAATATATGGACAAATAAGCGATAGTAAACTCACAATAAAAACTATTTCAAAGCCAATTGTAAACAAAGGTATCAACAAGATATTAGCGAGAACTGAAATTATATTTAAAGTTTGGAAATAAAAAGCAAGAACAATCATGATTGAAATTGTGGCAGATAAACTAAGAGCCACTGCATCTGCCAACTTTTCATTAAATTTTATTGAAATTAAAAATATCTTTATAGGTTTATGTAAAATCGTTATACCAAAAGCACACGCAAAACTAAGTAAGAAACTAACATCAAATATACAGAAAGGATTTGTAATAAATATTAAAATACCAGCGATAGATATAGCGTTTAAACTATCATAATTTTCATGTAATATATCTGCAATTAGTAATATTATCGCCATTATACATGCTCGTAACGCAGAATAAGCAAAGTCGCAAAGCATTAAGTAAAATAATAAAAAGCCAAACAAAATTATTAATCTAACATATTTATTTACCTTTAACTTTTTAAAAATCCAATTGAATACTAAAACTATTAGCCCTATATGTAGTCCTGACACAGCAAGTAAATGTGCTAAACCCGATGTCCTATAGAAATTATATTGCTTTTCACTAAGACTACTCTTATCACCAAAAAGCGCAGAATATGTAAAGTCTGCATTTTCATTAGTTAGCCCTAAATGTAAGTTATCATTAATTCTTTCTCTAATTGTCTCTAAAACATCTTTATCTTCACCTAAAAATTCTATATTGCTTACTTTCGCACTCGTAAAATACTTAATATTGTTTTTATACAATGTTGAATTAGGTGCATCATAATAAAATAGATTTATTCTAAACGTTGAAGTAGGTGCAAATCTAATTCTTTCACCGATAACTACCCCATTAAACAGACCGGTAGAATCTTTCAAGTTTACATACACTTTACAGTTTATATTTTTACCATCAAACTTTACATCATCACCAATAATGCGCATTTCGTGATCTTCAGCTGTTTCAACTGAAACAACTTTTAAGGTTACCTCGCTAGGTATTACATCTGTGCCTTTATTAAAGTTATAAATCGCTAAATAATAACTACCAATTCCTATTAAAAATGCAAGAACAGGAATTAAAATATATTTTGCCTTCTTTTTAACTATTGATGTAAATAAAAGAAGTCCAAAAAGAATTGTGGTTATAACAATAGTCATTATAGGTTTTTCAAAAATAAAATAACTAAAAAGACTGCCAGCAACAAGCGACATAAAAATAAATAATAATGGACGATAATTAAAGTATCTCTGTTTCATCTTTCGTTTATTAAATTTTAACACAAATCGGTAATATATGCAATATAAATTAAATAATTAAACAGAAACAATAAAACTCGATATTTTAAATACAAATATTAATATTGAAAATTATTAAAATCTATAATATTTGATTATAAAAATAAACTTTAAACCTTTTAATTGATTTCTAAAATTTATTAAAAATATTATAGAAATAAAATAAAAATTATAAAATTACTTGAAAAAACATAACATTTATGTTAGAATGATTGAGCGTGGCCTTATAGTCTAGAGGTTAGGACACGGCCCTCTCAAGGCTGGGACACGAGTTCAATTCTCGTTAAGGCTACCATATTGCAGTTTATACTGCAATTTTTTTATAGAATATACAAATTAATATTTTAAATAAAATGTAAATTTGCTACCAGTCATATAAGTAATAATATAAAAAATTTTTTATTTTTTATTATTGTAAAAAATTATAGTCTTATTATAAAAAATCTCACATACAGTGAGACTTTTTACTTATTTAATACCTATTTAAAACTTAAAATTTGTGTCATTAATTAAATCTATAAATTTTTACATGTATCAATGAATTTATCAAGAGAAACTACAATTTTTTCGCCTGTCTTATTGTTTTCAATTTCTAGTTCGCTATTATCTAATGTCCTTCCAAAAACTACCGTGTAAGGAGTACCTGTAATTCTTGAATCTTTAATTTTAGCACCGATTGACAAGTCACACCTATCGTCAAACAAACATGAAATTCCAGCCTTATCTAACTCATTATAATATTTTTGTGCAAGTTTAAATTTATCTTTATCATCATCTTTAGGAACAATATAAATTAAGTATGGTGCAACACTCTTAGGCAATGCAATACCGTCAAATTTACCGTCTTTAAATAAGATATTGTTCTCATAAATCATGGCAAGTGTTCTACTTACACCAATACCATAACATCCCATAACATAGTTAGTATTTTTGCCGTCTTTATCTACATAAACGCCGTTCATAGTGCTGGAATATTTTTCACCCAATTGGAAAATATGACCAAGTTCAACTGCTTTGCGTTTTTCTAGTTTGGCTGTATCTTCTATTCCATAAGTTTCTTTTAAATATGTTGCAGCGTCTAATCTTTCTAACAACTCTTCATTAATTGCTTTATTAGTTTTACTATCAAACAAAATAGTATCTTCGCCAATTGGTGAAAGACACATAAATTCCTCTGATTTACTTCCTCCGATACTACCACTATCAGCACCAACAGGTTGCACATCTAAACCAAGTTGATTAAATATATCTATGTATGCATTTTTCATGTTGTCATATTCAGTATCAAGGTCTAATTTATCTTTACCGAAACTGTACGCATCCATCATATCAAAAGATTTACCACGAAGTAAATAGCCTCTTGTTCTAATTTCATTTCTAAATTTTGGTCCAATTTGGAAGAAAGTAACTGGAAGTTGCTTGTATGTATTTAATCTAGATTTAGCATAAGCCACAACAGCCTCTTCAGCAGTAGGTGCTAAGCAATAATTACCATTTTTAGTAATACTTTGAAACATTACTCCTTCACTAACATAATGATCTAATCTTCCTGATTCAATCCATATTTTTTCAGGTTGTAAGATTGGAAGAGACAACTCAGAACAACCATATTTTGTTAAAGTTGATGATATTATGTTGTCTAATTTTTTCTTTACTAAAAAAGGTATATGACCGAACGCATATATTCCACTAGTAAACTGCTCTAATTGTCCTGTTTGCAAAAGCATATCTTGCACAGGGAATTGTTCATCTAAATTTGTTAATTTGCGTGATATAAGTCCAATTTTTGAAACTAACATATTATTTTTCATCCTTTTCGTTAAATTCTTTCTTAATCATTATAATCTTTCCTTTCGCTTTTTCCAACTCTTTTAAGGTGGTTTTTGCTATCGAACAACCTTCTTCGTAAAGTTTTAGACTTTCATCCAAAGTTGTCCCTTTATCTAGAATAGCAGCGATCTCTTCTAATCTCTTAATATCTTTCTCTATCATATTTCTCCTTTTTTGTAACAATTGCTTTTAATTTCAAGTCTTTAGTTTGAATTTTTATTTCATCATTAATTTCAATATTTTCATTATATACAATGTATTCGTCTTTTGTAACAATCGCATATCCACGATCCATTGTTTTAATGGGACTAGCATTAACAAGTGTATTTAATATCATCTCTACACCATATCTTGTGTTTTCAATTTTCTTTTCAACCGATTTATCTAAGTTGTTTACAATATTATTAATATATAAAATGTTATCATTAATAACAGAATTTACCGAATTATCAATTTCATTTAATTTAATAGTCAATTGATTATTTACTGCTTCAAAATTTTCGATTGTTAATTTCTCTATTAAATTTATTTCGTCTTTAATCTGTCTTGATAGTTCGATACAATCTAGACTTACGAGTTCTGCTGCAGCGCTTGGAGTTGGAGCACGAAGATCAGATACAAAGTCTAGGATTGTAAAGTCTGTTTCATGACCTACTGCACTAATTAGAGGTTTATTGCAAATATAAGCCACACGAGCTAACTCTTCATCATTAAAACAACTAAGATCTTCTATGCTTCCGCCACCACGCGCAACGATAATCAAGTCAACATCTGTATAATTATCAAAATATGTTATACCTTCAATTACATCTTTGACAGCAAATTTGCCTTGAACTTGTGCGTCATATACATAAATATCTAAATTAGGATTTCGTCTCGTTGTAACGTTTCGTATATCTTGCAAAACTGCACCTGTAGCACTAGTTACAACACCAATTGAATTAATGTATTTCGGTATAGGTATTTTGTGTAAATCATCAAACAAGCCTTCCTTTTCTAATTTGTCCTTTAGTTCTAAAAATTGTTTATATAATTCACCTTGACCAGAAAGTTTTATGTTAAGTGCATTAAAGGATAGTTTACCACCTTTTGGATAATACTTAATGTTTCCTCTACACTCTACTAAGTCACCTATTTTAAATTCTTCCGTATTTCCAAACTGTACGCAATTAAGAATGTTGTCATTATCTTTTAAAGTAAAATACGCAATACCACGCGTTACTGAAAAACTAGACAACTCACCACTGACCACAATGTCCTCTAACACAATTTCGTTGTCTATTAAATCTTTAATAATTTTGTTAATTTGTGATACTGTAAATATTTTCATTATTTAATAATACATGCTAAAAATCCATTAATGAATTTTGGACTTTTATCTGTTGAGTATTTTTTAGCAAGTTCCACTGCTTCATTAATCACAACTTGTTTAGGTGTTTCCGGCATATAATCCAATTCTATAATTGCCAAAGTGATTATAGCCAAGTCAATTTTATTCAATCTATCAATAGTGTAACCTTTAAGATTTGATGAAATTTTAGAATTAATATCTTCAAAATGTGCTGCGAAAAATTCTAAAATTTTTTTTGTAAAATCTAATTCTTCAAGATTAGCACCATCTAAATTTACATCATCATTAGAATTAAAAAATTTAGCATAAATGTATTTAAAGGCTAGTTCTCTTGCTTCCGTTCTCTTCATATTTCTCCTTTTAAATGCAAAAAATCTCTCACAAGAGAGAAATTTTACTAATTTTGGGCATCTTTAACGTGCACATTAATTGCTTTAATTTTCATTGGCAAAAGTGTTGCAATACTGTTCTTAATGTTTTGTTGAACTTTGTAAACCAATTCATTAACTTCTACGTTAGTATTTACAACAATAAACACGTCTATTATAATACCTGTTTTGCTGTATTTTACGCGCACTCCTTTTGATGTATTTTTATCGAACAAAAGAGCAAAAATAAGTTTTCTAGATTGATACAAATCAACAACCCCTTCAATTTCTTTAGTCGCTAGGCTAATTATTGAAAGTAACATATTCTTATTGATTAAAGTATCTTCTTCCCTATCTATATTTTTTAATTGCGCCATATTTCCCTCTAATTTTATTATAACACAGAGAAATCAATTTTGCAATTAATTTTTACAATTTATTCCGAAGGAATAATAATAACTTTATCTATTTCGACACCTAATTGTTCAGTAACCACTGCAGTAATTTGAGCAACTTCGCTACCGGTTAAATCTGCCGACTTGATGAAAACGTTTACGTTACTGCTTGAACTTGTAACAATAGCATCATCAAAGCCTTTTCCTCTAATGATACCTTCTGTCACCAATTCTTTTTCCATTTGTTCGATTAAGTTTAATTTATTAGTTTGCGCCTCTTCTTTAGCGCTATCACTAGAAGTTGCACTTGCTATAATTGCGTCATAAAACTGAATTTCTTGAGTTCTTGTTGCCTCACGTTCCGTTCTGTATGTAGTGTAGAAATTAGCATTAGTGGTTGACGAACTAACCTCAGTTGTCCCTGATGATAAAGAACTATTTAGGGCGATATTTACATAACCCGTAACCAACAACAAGGCTACCATCACCGACAAAATTACTATTTTTTTCTTCTTTGATAAATTTTTCATATTCCCTCCTAATCACTTGATAAAATTTGAATCTTTCCTTTTGTAATATCTAATAAAGTTTCTGCTACCTGTAAGACTTTCAATTTAGTTGCAGTGTTGTTTAACCCTTTCCCTGTAATAACTACACCTTTAATGTCTGGAAAATCATTTATTTTAATTTGCGAATTTTCAACTTGCAACTCTTTTAAATCAAGACTAATCATAACCTTTATGTCGTTTACACCATTTATACTAACAAGCATATCAGTCAATTCTTTTTCTAACTTGTCTATGTAAGTTACAACTGATAATTCATTATTATTTTCAGTATGAGTTGTTTTTTTAGAACTACTGAAATTTCCAAAATAAATCAAAAGTATAATGATTATAAATATTAGAGTTAAGTAAATTTCTATATGCTTAATGTTTTTTAACTTGTCCAGCCATTTAAAACTAAATTTTTTTTCTTTCTCACTCAATCCATACCAACTCCTTCTCCGTTAAGCCCGTCTTTTCAAGTACAACCGACTTTATTTTTTCATAATTATTAATATGCTGCTTGTCCGTTAAACTTGTCATGTTTTTTAAATTAATTGTTGAGGAAATTATAACCATTTTATCGTTTTCAATAGAATAATCTATATATATGTCAAAATTTGTAATGCCATCATTTTCTAGTTCTGTTTTGATTTCATTTTTTATACTATCTATCTTTTTATTCGCAATGTAGGTTGACAATGTTAAATCCAAATTAACTGACGAATAATTGAAATTAAACTCTTTCCCTTTGTTTAAAATTGTTACAATCGGCGACAAAATTACAGCGATAACGAATATCGAAAACACACTTTTAATATACTTATTAATTTCTCCAGATGGAACGACAATTTCAATCAAAATCCCTGCTAAAACTATTCCTAAAATACCTAAAATATATGTTTTCATACTATCACCATTGACGAAGTCATAATTAACCCTACAGAAATAACGTACATAAAACTTATAGCGATTAAACTCGTAGACAAAATTGTAATAGTCGATGCACTTGATGACAAAAAGTTTGATATATTTTTACTGCCCAATGGCTCCAAAGTCGCTGACGCCAATTTAAACAATAAACTAACAATTACAATTTCGAGTATCGGAGACAACACAACCGAAACAACAAGCAATATTCCAACTAACCCTAAAGTATTTTTAATTAGTAAACTGCTTGATAAAATTAAATCCATGCCATCACTAATATAACCACCCATTATTGGTACATAACTTTTTATAGTATATTTTGTTGTTCTAATTCCAATTCCATCGAAACTTCCTGCAGTTATTCCTTGTATTGTCATTATTGCAAAAAACAAAGTGAAAATAATACCAACTGACCATTTAAAAAGACTATTTAAAAATGATGAAAATTTATTAAATTTGACGGTATCGCTAAGATTACTAATAATATTAAAAGCAAAACTCAATAAAAACAAAGGCAAAATAAAATAATTAAAAGCATCAGCAACAAACGTCGTAAGAATTGACACTATCGGCTGAAAAACACCTGCTGTCGCAGTGTTACCCAACCCAATTATAAGTGTCAAAAGTATCGGAAAAATCACGTTCATTTGCTTGACCATATTTGTTATAGATAGTGAAGTTTTATTAGATAAATTAGCGATAATTCCTATTAAAATTGACGCCACAGACAAAAAGCATAATACATTTATTAAATTATGTGTGGACTTGTCGCCAAACTTACTCTTAATCGAGTCCAGTAAATTTCCAATTACTCCTATCGCTACCAACACCGACAACGCAGGAAGGTAACTTAATGCAATATCAATAATATTTGAAAAAAGATACGCAAAAAAATTCTCGAAATTTATACTATCTTCTCCAGACAATATCGAATATATTTTTGTCTTAATATTATCAATGCTAAAATAGTTCGAATTCTCTTTATCAATCGAATAAATTAAGTCATTTAAATCATTAAAATTTATATTATCAAGTTCTTCAACAATTGAATCATTTAAGTCCTCTATCAAATTTTTGTCGACATTATACGAGAACGCTTGAAGTGGCAAAACTGACACATAAACTATTAAAAGAATAATTAAAAAGTAAATAAATTTATTTTGCTTTTTACGACGAAAACAATTTTTTATCATAATAGCCCCATCACTAAATCAATTACATTGGTTATAATCGGTAACGACAAAACTAAAATAATTATTTTTGCTGAAAATAAAACCTTATCTGCGATACTAGAAAGACCTGCATCAATACATAAATTAGCGCTAAATTCTGCTAAATATCCAATGCCAATAATCTTTAGCAAAGGAATTAAAAGTGAATTATTAACTCCTGTTTTTGTGAAAATATTTTTAAAACTTACTATCACTGAACTTACTGAATTTAAAGTTAATGTTATAATTAAAATTCCGGCAACTAGAACTATAAGCAATGAAAATTCAGTTTTAGTTTGCTTAGTTAAAATAAAAGCGAAAATTGTAATTAGAGCCAAGGCAATTATCTTTAAAAAAATAGCCATATTTTACCTAAAAAATGAATAAATTTTTGACCGTATCAAACAACTGTTGCACTAGATCTACGACCATAAGTAAACTAATTATTAAACTAGCAAGAGTGGTTATTGATGCTATTTCATCCTTGCCACAATTTTTTAAAATTTGATTAACAATAGCAGTAACTAGTCCTATTCCTGCAAGTTTAAATATAATTTCCATATTACCTCCTACTTAAATAAGAATAATCACAATGCCAAGCGCTAAAAACAAAGCAAGTTTAACAATTAACGGACACAATTTGTCTTTTTCTTTTTCTGCCGTTTCTCTATTTTTACTAATTGTTTTAATGAAAGACTCTATTTGTTTTTCTTCATTTATTTGGTCGTATTTTCCAAGATTTTTTAGCATGTATTCTAATTCCATCTTTTCATCGTCATTTAATAAATTTAAGTTAGAAAAACTTATTTCATTAGTAGTTAAAAATTTTTTATAGTCACTAATAAAACAATCAAAATGTTTGTTCCCTTTTGCTTTTGAAATCATATCGTCTAATTTATCCTGTTTAAATCCTACGTTCATTTTTAACATATCAAGAAACGTGTATAGATCATCAAAAAATATAAATTTATCTCGGTACTGGTTACTAATCTTTATAGCCACTAAAACTATTAAAACTATTAAAGTAATTATTAAAACATATTTCATACTACCTACAATAGATACATTTTAGATTTTCGTCATAAATGTTACTAACTGTACCCAACCCTAAACTATCAGTAAGCACAATATATTTAGTAAAATATTTGTGTTCCAGAATATCATCAAAACCTTTCTTTTTCTTTAAGTCTAGTATATCGTTCGCGTGAATTGTGGCGACTACTTTTACTCCACTATTTATAGCGTTTTTTATCCCATCAATATCTCTTTCAATATCAATTTCATCAGTTACAACCACGTCTGGACTCATACTGCGTATGCCATTTTTCAGCGCAAATGATTTACTACAATTAGTGTATATATCAGCAAAACAGCCTATATCTAGTGATGGAACGCCATTTAAAGTAGCAGTTATTTCATTTCTTTCATCAATAACTAAAACGTTTTGTGAGATATTATGCGAATATAACTGATATATAAAATCACGAATAAATGTTGTCTTTCCCACTCCAACTTTCGAGATAACCAATATGTTATCTTTAAGTTGATCATCGACTAGCATCTCATAAGTATTAAGACTACAATTTTTAACATTATGTGGTATACGAATATTCACAGACTGAAAGTCTTTAATAGTTGTAACTTTCTCATTGTCACCAACAACAAAACCGGCAAGTCCTACTCGAACTCCATTAGGTAGAGTTATAAACCCATTAATAATGTTATCATTGTAAGCGTAAATTGAATTTTCACTTGCTTTACGAACAAAATTATCAATGATTTCTTTTGTTGCTACTAGATAATCATTGTTATCTTTTAAGAAATATTTCTTTTTACCAACTGACACTATAATTTTTTGATTTACTCTTAATCTAATTTCATTAATGTCATTAAAATTAAACGATTTACAAATCGCTTCATAGATTTTAGAGTCAATATAATTTTTTAACATACCTAAAATACTTCGATATGCAAAAAAAAATGAATAAAAAAAAGCGATACAACAATAGTATCTCTTTTTTGCTAAATTTAGACTTAAATTTTATAGTCTTTCCATATATTCGCCTGTACGAGTATCAACACGAATTCTGTCGCCTTCGTTAACGAATAAAGGAACTTGAAGTACGAAGCCTGTTTCGAGAGTTGCTGGTTTACCACCTGTTTTTACTGTATCGCCTCTAACTCCTGGCTCAGCCTTAGTGATTGTCAATTCTACGAAAGTAGGTGCAACAACTTTAATTGGAACACCATTATAGAACATAACTTGGCAGTTAGTGTTTTCAATAACGAAGTTCATAGCCTCTTTAACGCTTTCATAGTTGAAAGGAATTTGTTCGTAAGTTTCATTATCCATGAAATAGTAAAGGTCGCCATCTTTATATAAATACATTAATTCTTTATTTTCGATAGTAGCCTCTTCCAATTTTTCACTTGGATTGTGGTTAAATTCCAAAACTTTTCCTGTTAACAAATCTTTTTGTTTTATTGTAATGAAAGCAGCACCTTTTCCTGGTTTTACGTGTTGAAATTCAATAACTTGTTGTAAACTAGGACGATGTGGATCAGTAGACTTTCCGTCATCAAAAATTATACCCTTTTTAACGTCTCCTGCATAAATAGTACTCATAATTTATCTCCTTTTTCTTCTTAATACTTTTATATTATAACATATTTTTTTAATATTTCCAACTTATTTTTTTGTTAAAACTAATTATTAGCCTAAAAATATAGACATTTTTGCATGGTTATTCGTAACTTTTACAATCGCAACAACATTTCCGTTATCTTTTAATAGGTAGTTTCCGTCATTAATTGAAGTTAGAACTGTCATGCCATTTAAAATATGTAAGGTATCATCTTTATCGAAAGTAATCTCATTGTAATTTAATATCTTTTCAATAGGAAGGATAAACTCACTTATATTTTCTTTTGTTAAGTCGTTTACTTTACAGCAATCCTTTATATTAAAACGATCTATATCTGTTCTACATAGTTCAGTCATAGTTGCAAGAGAATTTGTCTTTTCACCTAAATCCCTTGCAAGTGAACGAACATAAGTTCCACTACCACATTTTATTTTTAAAGTTAGTTCGTTGTCAATAAAAGACAAAATTTCAATATCTTCTATATAAACTCGTTTTGGTGGCAAGGTAAATTCTTTATTAATTCTAGCTAGATCATATGCTCTTTTACCATTAATATTTTTTGCGCTATATTTTGGTGGAACTTGATCAATGTATCCAATAAATTGTTTTATCGCATTATCAATATCTTCTATTGAAGGAATAATATTAGTTGTTTTAACGATTTCCCCTTCGGCATCTAAAGTATCAGTCAAGTAGCCAAATTTAAACTTTGCTAAATAGGTTTTATTCTTTTCTTGCATTATGTCGAAAAGTTTAGTTGCTTTACCTATTGTCACAAGTAAAACTCCGGTGGCCATTGGATCAAGAGTACCTAGGTGACCTACCTTATTAGGATAGACAAAATGTTTGATTTTGTTAACAACATCAAAACTTGTCCAGCTTTTATCTTTATTTACTGCTATAATACCATTATTTATTTTCATCATCTTCTGGATCTGTTGCATATGTTATATCCTTTAAAATGTTCTCAATTTTACTAGAATATTCCATTGAATTATCATATTTAAATTCGAGTCTTGGTGTTATTCTTAACTTTACCATTTTGCTAAGTTTGCCTCTAATAAAACCTGCAGCGCCCTTAATTCGAGCCAAAACTTCTTCTTTAGGAGTTTTACCAATTGAAGAAATATAAACATTAGCATTTGCTAAATCAGGGGTTATCTCAACACTTGTAACACTAATCATAGCGTCAATTTGAGGATCACGAATTTCGTTGTCAATAATGAAAGATAATGACTTTTGAATTTCACTATTAATTCTTTCTAATCTCACGTTCTTCATTATTCATCAATCCTTTTAAGAGAATAACACTCGATGATATCTCCAACAGCAATTTCTTCGTAATCGGTTTTAATACCACATTCTCTATCCTTGCCGGCTTCTTTCACGTCATCTTTAACAATTTTTAATGATTTAATTTCAGTGTCAATTATCACTTTATCATCACGATAAATTCTAGCGTGTTCGCCACGAAGAATTTTACCATCAAGGACACGCGAACCAGCGACAACACCTGCGTTAGACAAATTAAATACAGCAAGAACTTCTGCTTTACCATTGTAGACTTCTTCGTATTTTGGCTCTTTAAGTCCTTTAACAACTCTTTCAATTTCGTCAAGCAATTCGTAAATTATCTTGTATGAATAAATCTTAATTTTCATTCTTTCTGCAAGAGTTTTTACTTTGCTGTCTTGACCAATATTAAACGCAATAACCATAGCATTTGATGCATTGGCAAGTATTAAATCACTTTCAGTAATCGCACCAACGCCTGAGTGTAAAATATTAATTTTAACTTCGTCGTTAACTAACTTCATCACTGAAGATTTAATTGCTTCAAGAGAGCCATTGACGTCAGTTTTTAAGACGATGTTTAATATCTTCATGTCTTTTTCGCTAGTCTTTTGAATTAAATCTTCAAGGGTGTTACCACCACTACCTTTAATTAATTCTTCTTTTGCTTTTGCTTTTCTTTCTTCAACGATTTGCTTTGATAATTTCTCATCTACTGCAGTAAATATTTCACCAGCAGTTGGCACTTCACTAAAGCCTAAAACTGTTACAGGCATTGATGGGGTTGCAACTTTAACTTGTTTGTTGTTTTCGTCAACCATAGCCTTAACTTTACATAGTGTAGTACCAGATACAATTGTATCACCAATATTAAGCGAACCATCACGAACAATAAGTGACGCAATAGCACCTCTACCTTTATCAAGTCGAGATTCCATAATTGTACCCATTGCTGAAGTGTTAGGATTAGCCTTTAATCCTTGAACATCAGCAACCAATAATATTGTTTCTAAAAGTTTATCAATTCCTTCGCCTGTATGCGCTGAAATCTTACAAATAATAGCATCTCCACCCCATGCTTCAGGAAGAACATTGTGTTCAGCAAGTTGTTGCATAATTCTATCTGGATCAGCTTGTGGCTTATCCATTTTATTGATTGCAACGATCATAGGAATATTTGCTGATTTAATGTGATTAATTGCTTCAACTGTTTGTGGCATAATACCATCGTCGGCTGCAACAATTAAAATAGCGATATCGGTAACTGATGCGCCTCTTGCTCTCATAGCAGTAAAGGCTTCGTGTCCTGGAGTATCAATAAACGTAATATATTGATCCTTTACTTTCACTCTATATGCACCAATCGCTTGTGTAATACCACCTGCTTCAGCGTCAGTAACTTTTGTTTTTCTAATATAGTCAAGCAGACTTGTTTTACCATGGTCTACGTGACCCATTACTGTTACAATTGGAGGTCTAACTACTGCATCGGCGTCATTATATGAACGAATATTAGTTTGTACATCTTTTAATTTGTCTTCGCTAGTTTTGTCCAACTTTTGAATAATTTCTATACCAAAATCAGACATCACGAGTTCTGCAGTAGCAAAATCAATAGTTGAGTTGATAGTCACCATCATGCCAAGTTCCATAAACTTCTTGATAATTTCGCTGACAGGTTTTCCGCTAGATTCTGACAAAAGTTTAATAGTAATGTTATCTGTAGTAATAACAGCAGGACCTTGTGGTTTGTTAACTACTTCAGTTACAATCTCTTTTTTCTTAGTCCTAATCTTTCTATTAAGCATTCTCTCTTCGCTGTTATCTTCAATCATACCACGCTTTAATAAATCACGCTTGCTGTATGATCTCTTCTCTTCGTATTTCTCGCCTTCTTTTCTCTTATTGCCAAAATTTCTAGTAGGAGTCGAAGTAATAATTGGTTGAGCATAATTGATAGCAGGACGCTTGATACCATTATCCTTATTGAAAGGACGTTGACCTGGCTTAAAATTAGGATTTGGGCGTTGTCCAAAAGGACGAGCACCATTACTTTGTTGATTAAAAGGACGTTTGAATTGACTATTTTGATTATTCATTTGATTGAATGGTCTATTTTGATAATTAGGTCTAAAACCATTTTGATTTTTAAAATTATCAGGTCTTTTATTAAGGTTCTTATCAAAAGGCTTGTCGAAAGACTTGTTAAAACTTGGTTTAACATTATGATTTTCTATGTTTGTTTTTTCTGGAGCCGTAGAAGTTGCAGGTTGTTTAACCTCTTTAACTTCTGCACTCTTAGAAGAGGTTAATAGATTATTCTCTTTCTCTTTTAAATTTCTAGTAAGAGCAGAAATTTCAGTTTTTAAATTATAAAATTTCTCAGCAAGATTTACTAACTCTCTATCTCCAACAAGAGATTGAAGTTTTTTAATAGATTTATTAAATTCTTGATTTTTAATTTCGTTAGCCAATACACTATCTCCTTAATTTTATTTATCCATATAATCTACAATGGCGTTAGATAAACTTTCGTCTGTTATCGCCATAATTTTAATATCGTCAACGTGAGTGAACTTATTTAAATTCTCATTTAAAAGAATAAATTTACACTCATGTTTAGTAGCAATGTTTTTTCCTAAATTAATCAAATTCTCAGTTGAATCGTTTGAAAGTATAATCAAATAAATTTTCTTAGTACTACGTTTACATTGAGATTGCCCAAGTAAACATTTTTTTGATTTTATGGCAAAACCAATATAACTATTTAGTTTGTCCATACTCCTCCAATTTTTCATAAAAACTGATATCAATATTTGTTCTAAAAGATTTATTAAAAAGTCTTTTTTTAATCGCTAAATCAATGCAATTTTTGTCTTTACAAACATAAGCACCACGACCAAATATTTTTTCATCTTCTTCAATAAAAATTCCATTATCGTTTTTTACAACTCTAATTAAATTAGATTTATCATTAGTTTTTCTGCAAGCAACACAAGTACGTGTTTCTTTCATACACACCTCTATTCATCGATATCGTCGAAGAAGTCGTCGTCCAAAATAATGTTTGCACTCGTAGTAGAAACGACATCATTGTTCTTGTTTTCTTTCATAACTGCAGGTTTAACATCAATCTTATAGCCGGTAAGTTTAGCAGCCAAACGAACGTTGTGACCACCTTTACCGATAGCCAAAGATAATTTATTTTCAGGTACTAATACATTTGCAATACCTGCGACTGTATCAACTGTTATTTCACTAACTTCAGCAGGGCTTAAGGCTGCAACAATGTAATCAGCAGGGTTTTCGCTGTAATTAATGATATCTATTTTTTCGCCGTTTAATTCGTTAATAACATTGTTAATTCTCATACCTTTGTTACCAATACAAGCGCCAACAGCGTCAAGGTTAGCAACCTTTGTAGTAACAGCAATCTTAGTCCTTAAACCGGCCTCACGAACTACGCCAACAACTTCTACATCACCGTTTTGAATTTCAGGAACTTCTAATTCAAGTAACATTTTAACAAAGTTAGGATGAATTCTAGAAACTTGAACAACAGTACCTCTGTAATCGTCTTTAATATGACGAACGTAAACTTTTATTCTATCTCCAGGTTTAAAACTATCGGTAGGAAGCATATCTCTCTTTGTTAGTAAACCTTCAAGAGTTGTACCACCAATCTCAAGATAAACATTGTCAATATCAACACGTTTTACGTTAGCAACAACAATCTTGCCTTCTTTTTCTGCAATATCTTTATAAACTGATTGTTTTTCAATCTCTTTAATCTTTTGAGTAATAACTTGTTTTGCAGTTTGAACAGCAATACGATTGAATTCTTTAGTGCTTTCTTCTTCGATAACCAAATCGCCAACTTTGTATGAGTGTTTGATTTGTTTTGCGTCTTCTAAACTGATTTCTTTCTCTTCGTCTTCTACATTTTCAACAACTGTTCTATAAGAATAAATCTTAATAGTGTTCTTCTCTGGATTTAATTTAACTTGCGCATTTTTAGCCATGCCACTATTCTTCTTGTAAGCAGCAGTAAGTGCTGTTTCCAATGCTGAGATGAACATTTCCTCGTTTATACCCTTCTCTTCTTCTAATAATTTAAGTGCTTCAAAAAAATCTTTATTAATCATTTATCTTTCTCCTAATTTAAAAATCAATATATGGTGTAATATATGCAATATCTGCTTTGTTTAGAGCCATATCGAAGTCGTCAACATTAACAACAACCATTTTGTCGTCCACTGACTTTAAAGTCGCTACAAACTCTTTTCTATCGTCAATCTTGCGATATAACTTAACATTAACTAACTTGTCATAATACTTCTTAAACTGCCAATCAAACTTTAATGGCTTATCTAATCCGTAAGATGATACATCTAAAAAATATTTTTCATTATTAGTTGGATTAAGTTCGTCAAGAAGTTTATCTAACATATGGCTAGTGTTGACGCAATCGTCAAGTGTAACTCCATTTTCCTTATCTATATATATAGTTAAATGCATTCCGTCGTTCTTCTTTGAATACTCGACATCAATAAGTTTCACGTCGCTATCAAACTTTGACTTGATCGCCTCGTAAACATTTTCTGCTACCTTCATTGAATCTCCTTATAAAATTAATTAAGAGTGGCCGTCAAGCCACTCCTAGTAAACACTATAATTATATCATATAATTTTAAATATATCAATAGTTTTTATAAACTTTTTTAAATTAATTTAAATTCATTAATTTAATGAAAACTTTTGCCGTTGCAGTCGCGTCATTAATTGCCCTATGTGCTCCGTCTAAAACTACGCCTAATCTATCGACTACTGTTCCCAATTTGTAATTTTTAAGACCAGGAAGTTTCTTCCTTGCCATTTCTAGAGTGTCAAGCAAAGGATTATCAAAATTATAGGCAAGTTTCTTACTCATATTGTAAATAAATCCAATATCAAAATTAACATTATGACCAACCATAGTAGAGCCATGACAAAACTTATAGAAGTCAGGCATAACATAATTGATTGTCGGTGCGTCTTTTACCATCTCGTCGTCAATATGTGTTAAATTTGTTATTTCATTTGAAATATGCTTAGTAGGTTTTACAAAAGTCGAAAATACTTCACTAATTTTTCCATCGATAACTTTACAAGCGCCAATTTCAATTATCTCTTCTTTATTTGCTTCAAGTCCCGTTGTTTCTAGGTCAAATACTATGAAACTACCTTCAAAAGTTTTATCTTCTCCGCTAAACAAGTCACCTTGTTCAAAGTCTTCATATTTTGTAGGAATTACAGTGTGGTATTCGTCGTTGACGTGTTTAAATTGTGATTTTATTTCTTCTTTGAGGTATTCACACCTTGCAACAGATTGTGCCGTAAAATTAAGTTTGCCTTTATAATCTCTAAAAGAGCCAAAACAACAAACTTTCATACCGACTTCAATCAAGTCGCCTTTGTTTTCATCTGCTTGGCGTGGAAATATTGAACAATACATAATTTTATTGTCATTTTTAATCGCGAACGAATAAAATGCCTTTTCAATTTCTTTCGTTTCGCCATTTTTTGTGTAAGTCCTATTGTATGTTCTACGTTGATTAGACACTACTTCGCCACAAATGACAACATTTTCAATAGGAGATGTTATTTTTGTGTAATCTATCGCCAAACTATAATCATTTTCACCAATTATATTGGTTATTTCGCTCAATTTAAATACAGTTTTTTCTTCAGCCTCTTTTATACTAGACATTAATTCCATATTGTTTTTTATAACGTCTTTTGCCTCTATCTCTTCTTCTTTCTTTGTAAACTTAACCTCAAAGTCAGCAAGGAAACTGTCGGATAAAATTTTTGCAATAAATTCTTCTCGATTTAGTCCTACTGCATGATCATAGTTTGTAGGTGTCAAGTTAAGCGTAACAACTACTTTCATATGTTGAATATCAACTGTTACGTCGTCATATGTAAAGTTTTTTGATAGTGCTGGAAAATTATTAACAATGGTCGTATATGTATGATTGGCTATAGTTCGTTTATCTAGCGGACAAGATTTAAAACTTAATTTATAGTTCACGAAATCTCCAATAATTTCTTTTAAATTTTTAATAATCTCTCCTTCTTTTTCTTCATTAATTTCGATACTTTCTGGATTATATAAAAAACTTACAACTAAATCATTAGTTTTTTCGTTGTATTCTGCGTTTCTAAATTTCAAACCTAAAAACATTTTATTTAAAATGTCTAATTTGTTAGCCATACTCTTATTATAACAAAAAACTTAAGATTGTCAATCTCAAGCTTTTATTTATCTATTTTATAATTTGTAAAATATCTACCAAAATTACAAACGCCAATAGCACAATTAAACCAACATTGTTTATTGTGTTGACGACCTCTTGCTTTACAGGCTTCTTTCTAATCCATTCAATTATAACAAACACCATTTGGAAGCCATCTAGTGCTGGTATTGGTAGAAGATTAAATACAGCCAAATTAACAGACAAAACAGGTAGCAACAACAATATATTTGCTAAATTAATTTGTGAATATGTCGCAATCATGTTGATAGTTGTTACAGGTCCACCAAGTTGAGTTAACGCAAGTTGCCCTGTTATCAACTGACCGAAAATACACAAAACTTTCCAAGCCCACTTAAACGTGAAAGGAATAAAATTTGCGCAAGTTTCACCGAAAGAATATTTGTAAGTTTTGATTTGCATACTTGAATTATCAACGTTATCATTTAACAAAGTCCAACTCTCGTATTTATACTTTGTCCCATCGAATGAGTAAACGACATTCACTTTGCCTGGTTGTTCATATGTCACACCGTTCCTAGTAATGTTGTATATGAGATTTTGAGTTGAAATATAATATTTTTTATCATTTTTTTCAAAATTTTTGTTTGTTGCGATATCGAATGTATATGAATAATTTTCAAATTTTTCTTGGACTTTGATTGTAATTAAAGTATTGAAATATTTGTCCGTAACAAAATCAATTCTCTCATTTTCAATTCCCCTTATAACATCTCCGGCTTGAAGGATATCGCTGTTTATTGAATTGTCAATTGACTTTACTTGGACATAATCATAACCAACTGAAATTAGCAAAATAAACGAGAAAATAATAGCACTTAAGAAATTAAAAAACGCACCACAAAATAGAACTATTAAACGCTTCCAAGGTTTTTGATTATTAAAAGCCTCTGGATTTTTGCTGCCATCTTCGTTTTCTCCCTCAAAAGCACAGTATCCGCCAAGTGGAAATAATCTTAACGTAAATTTTTCTTTATTTTTTTTAGTCTTTTGAAATATCTTTGGTCCAAAACCGATACTAAATTCATTGATTTTAAATTTTAGAATTTTACCTGCTATAAAATGACCGAATTCATGAATCATAATAAGTAAAAGCAAAACAAGGATGGCTAAAATTACAAAGCCAACCTTACTAAATATTTGAGAAATATTAAACGATAAATTCATATTTATTTTATTATTTTAAATGCAATAAAATTACTACAATATGATTATTACCACAATGTAAATAAATATTGTAACAAAAATTTGTGCGTCTATTCTATCTAGCATTCCACCATGACCTGGTAAAATATTTCCACTATCTTTAACTCCGGCAATTCTCTTTAATTTGCTTTCGAACAAATCGCCGAATTGACCACATACCGAACCAAACAAACCAATAAGTAAAAATAACCACCAAGAGAAATTAGTAACAACATCGGTAAATATTGGTATATACAGAGCAACGAAGTATATTAAAACTCCAGCAAGCATACCTCCAAATAATCCACCGATTGCTCCACTTATAGTTTTGTTAGGTGATATAGTTGGTGCAAGTTTAGGACCTTTTAAAGTGCATCCCACAGCATAAGCCAATGTATCCGTAAGCATCGCAATAGCAAACACTAATGCAATAAACACAAGCGAGAAATTTTTAACTCCTGCGTAAGCGTCAGCATGATTGATAATAAGCAAGAGCGAAAATAAAAGTGAAGGATAAATACAACCTAAGATAGTATTAACAGAAGTTGATATATGTACACCTACAGGCGACTTTTTATCACGTATGCATTCTGCAATTAAGATAATTAAGAAATATAAAATCAAACTTAAAACTTCAACTGTAAATACATATTTTAATTCTAAAAAATTTAGCACAATTAGTAGTATAATGTAATTAAATACACTATATATGGTCATGAATAATTTGTTGTTTTTCTTGTTCGATGCGTCCAATATATTCGACATCTCAAACCCAGAAACAATCGCAAGTCCCACAATAAAAATGTCGAAAATATAATCACCAATATTTAATGGTAACAATTTACTAACAATAGCAAGTAATACTACAATGAAAACTAAAGTGCCTGTAATAAATCTTTTCTTCATAATCTAAATTGCGCCAAATCGGCGATTCCTCCTTGAGTAAATTTTTAGTATTTTTTTAAAGTCATTTTTATTAAAAGATGGCCAATATTTTTTATAGAAACAAAGTTCAGCATAACTTGATTGCCAAGGCATAAAATTGCTTAACCTTTGCTCTCCAGAAGTCCTAACCACCAAATCTAAAGGTAACAGGTCTTTGGTATATAAATACTCATCAAATTCGTCTTCAGTTACAACTTTATTTTGTTTTACAAGTGAATTCACTGCATTGATTATCTCTTTTCTACCACCATAGTTAATACAAAGATTAACTATTATACCTTTTTTACTCTTTGTCTTTTCCATAAGTTCGTTTGATTTAAATTTAATTTGTTCAGGCAATCTAGAATCAGACAAATCTCCTGATATAATAAATCTTACATCTTTATCATTAGTTGAGTTTAAACTTTCGTCTAACATTTCGTCAAATTTATCCATCAAAAAGTCAACTTCTTCTTTTGGTCTTTTCCAATTTTCAGTTGAAAAGCAATAAAAACTAATATTTTTAATACCGAAATCAATCGCATTTTCAATTTGTTTTTTGACATTTTCTGCACCAACCTGATGACCGAAACTTCTAGGCATACCTCTTTTTTTCGCCCATCTACCATTGCCGTCAATAATAAACGCAATATGTTTTGGTAAAATTAAATTTTTTGCTTTTTGAACCAAATTAGACCTCCATAATTTCAGCAACTTTCTTTTCACACGCACTATCACATTTTGCGATAGATTCGTCTAATTTCTTTTGTACATCAGTTTCTAAACCAGCGTATTCATCTTCACTAATTTCGCTATTCTTTTTCATTGTTTTATATACTTCCAAACAATCCCTTCTAGCATTACGCATTTGAATTTTTGTTTCTTCTAGCATCTTCTTAGCGTCTTTTGTGTATTCTATTCTTCTCTCTTCAGTAAGCATTGGGAAACCAACACGAATAATTTTACCGTCATCACTTACGCTAACTCCAAGATTTGCAGCCTCAATTCCTGCTTTTAAATCTTTAAGAGTAGACACATCATAAGGTGTTACAACAAGCATTCTAGCATCTTGCACAACAATATTACTAGTTTGCATCAAAGGTGCCTTCATGCCATAATAATCAACTTTAATGTTTTCAATAAGTTTAGGATTTGCTCTTCCTACTCTTATCATCATATATTCGTCAATTAGATGATTATAACTTTTCTCTAAATTTTCCTCAAATTCGAGCATAGTCATTTCTGTATTTTCGTTTAACATATTTCTCCTTAAATTACACTTTTGACAAGACTAAAACTATATAATTAAAGTTTTTAATTGTCAAATCTGTATGTAAAAATAATAACTAATTTACGCTAAAATTGCAACTAAATAACTCCTAATTTTAATATTATTAATAAAAAATATGTAATTAAATATCAAATTGAAACATTTTATAATTTCCTAAAATTAAAATAAATTTATAATAAATTATTTTTATATGTTTTAAGAAAACAAATCTCTTACGAAATTACGTTTAGTTGTTTACACAATAAAAAAAGTGCTATAAAGCACTTTTAAAAATTATTTACCTTGAGATTGTGCCGCAACTTCGGCTGCGAAGTCATCATTACGTTTTTCTAGGCCTTCACCCATTTCCCAACGAACAAAACGAACAACGTTAAATTTGTCGCCAACAACGGCTTCAATTGTTTTACTGTCGTCTTTTACGAACAATTGGTTCATAAGGCAGTTTTCAGTGTAGAATTTACCAATTTTACCACTGACGATTTTTTCAAGGATTTCTTTAGGTTTATTAGCATTTTTCTCATCAGCTTGCATTTGAGCGAGAAGAATTTCTTTTTCTTTTTCAATTACTTCAGCTGGCACTTCATTAGGTCTAACGTAACTAGGATTTGCAGCAGCAATTTGTAAAGCAACATCATGAAGAACGTCTTCGCCTGCATTGAATGGACAAGCCTCAACCATAACACCTACTTTACCACCCATGTGGATGTAAGTTTCAACTTTACCACTTGTAGTGAAAATTTCAAATCTTCTAATTGAGATTTTTTCTCCAATAACTAAAGTTTGTTCAGTGATATAGTCTTTAACTGTTCCATTGTCGATTAAACAAGAAAGCAAAGCATCAACATCACTTGGTTTTTGTTCAGCGATAACTTTTGCAACTGTGTTTACAATAGCGTGGAAAGGTTCGCCCTTAGAAACGAAATCTGATTCACAGTTGATTTCTAACAAAACACCTGTGTTTCCGTTTACGAAAGCACCGACAGCACCTTCAGCAGCAATTCTGCTTTCTTTTTTAGCAGCCTTAGCAACGCCTCTTTCTCTAAGTAATTCAACAGCCTTGTCTACATTACCTTCAGCGTCAACTAATGCCTTTTTGCAGTCCATCATTCCTGCACCTGTCATATCTCTTAAATTAGCAACATCTCTTGCTGTAATTTCCATATTTAATCCCCCTAAAATATTATTCTTCTACTGGTTTTTCAGCGTCTTTCTTTTCAGCTTTTGGTTTACGAGTAGCACGTTTCTTTTCAACTTTCTCATCACTTGATTCATCTTTAATGATTTCGCCACTAACAACTGATTCCATAGAAACTACTTCATCATTAGCGTTCATATCATGTAAGATTTCGCCTGTCTTTGCTTCAAGTATAGCATCAGTTAAAGTTGAAAGGATAAGTTTAACTGAACCAATAGCGTCGTCATTTGCTGGAATACAAACTGTAACATCATCTGGATCGCTGTTAGTATCTACGATACCAACTGTAGGGATGTTAAGTCTTTTTGCTTCTTTAACAGCAATGTGTTCCATATGTGGATCTACCAAGATAATCAAACCTGGAAGACTTGTCATATCCTTAATACCACTTAAGTTAATAGCAAGTTTATCTCTTTCAGCTTTAAGTTTGATAACTTCCTTCTTAGGCAACAAATCGAAGTCTCCAAGAGTCTCCATATTGTTGAGTTTGTTCATTCTATCAATTCTCTTTCTAATGGTTGTGAAGTTAGTTAATGTTCCACCGAGCCAACGAGAATTTACATAGAATTGATTGCTTCTTTCAGCTTCTTGTTTAATTGTTTCTTGCGCTTGCTTTTTAGTACCAATAAATAATACACTTGCACCTGCTAAAACTTTCTCTTTTACAAAGTTATAAGCAACATCGACTTGTTTAGAAGTATCTTCAAGATTAAGAATATGAATATCATTTCTATCAGTGTAAATATACTTCTTCATTTTTGGATTCCATTTACGAGTTTGGTGACCGAAATGACATCCAGCTTCTAATAATTGTTTCATTGAAATAACTGACATTTTTTCCTCCTGTTTTGTCCTACCCTTTCTTTCACCTTGCGCAGACAACCGATTTTCGACTATCGGCAACAGTTGCACAATCCAGAAAGGTGCTTATTCATTGAACTATATTATTCTAGCAAATAATTTCCACATTGTCAACGACTAATGAAAAAAATTTATTTATATTTTACATTAAACTTAATTTAAATAAAAAAGAAGGTCTATTTACCTTCTTTGTCGTTGATTAGTTTTTCGTAAATTGTAAGGACTTTGTCGATGATGTCTTCGTCGTTTACTATTTTTAAATCTTGTTTATCTTCGTCAATTTCGAAAAGAACCCCTTCTCCATCATTAACACCTTGCATTTTTGTAATAGGTATCAAAATTGCATAAAGTTTTTCGTTTTCATCCAAAGGAATCACTGCAACTTGCTCAAATTCAATAGGTCTATTCTCATCATCAAAAAGAATGATATTCTCATTATTCTTTTCGTCTAATATTTGTTTAACAGGGTTCTTTGCATTAAATTTCTTTTCCATATATTCTCCTTATTTCAATTTTTATTTCTCATCTAAATAATCTTGTAAGATTATTGATGCTGCTACTGCATCTAATTTTTCTTTTCTCTTCTTCCAATCTTTTTCAGTCTCACTTAACATTTCTTCTGCCATAACACTAGATAGTCTTTCATCTACAAAATTAATTTTTATATTAACTAATTCGTTCAACTTAAACATAAATTCACGAGTTAGTTTTGCAATTTCTTGTTCTTCCCCTTGCATGTTAAAAGGAAGTCCACAAACTATTTCATCTACGTTTTTGTCTTTGATAAGTCTAACAAAATAGTCTAAATCAGTACTTATATCTCGCCTTTTGTAAACCTCGTAAGGTGAAGCCAAAAATTTAGTATCATCACTAAAAGCAATTCCAATACGAGACATACCGAAATCAATTCCCATCGCTTTCATGTTTTAAATATACCATAAACAAAATGAAAAGTAAAATATTTTAACAATTTTTAGAAATAAAAAATTAAGTTTTTTCATAGTTACAAGTAAATAGTAAGTCATCTAATAAAATTCTTTTAATAGTGAAATATCTTAATTATTAATAGATAAATATGAATAAGCAATAATAAAAAACACTTTAACCAATGAATGATTAAAGTGTATATATTTTTACAAGTACTATTTACTTTCTTGTTTTTTTTGTTTTAATTGAGAATTAACCTCGTCTTTAATATCTTCTACAATTTCATTAGTCTTTTCGACACCTTTTTCTATAGTATCTCCTACAGGCTTGCATGTTTTGGCAACAACTGCACCCACTACAAGACCAATTCCCATACCGGTTAAAAATTCTTTCATATTTCCCCCTTGATAATGTTAGTATTGTCAAATTTTTGGAAAATATGTAAAAAATTAAATTATTCTATCACATCGTCGTCAAAAAAGTCGCTAAAATCAATTCCAAAGTCGTCATCAGTTAAATCGTCAGTAACTTCATTATTGACTTTTTGTTTTTCGTCTAAATTTTCATTTTCTTCTTTAGTATTATCAACATCTAGATCAGTTTTGTCTTCTTCAACAACTTCGTTTGTTTCGTTATTTTCATTAACTATTTCGCCTGTAATAATTTCAGGCTTTATTTCTAAAGGTATATCATCGTTATTAGTTTTTGCAACTTTATTTTCTTTCTTTTGTTTATCGATATAATCTTCAATCATTAAATTAACACAATCTAGACAAAAGGAAATATCGCAATCACTACCTAATTTATCGTAAATCTCATTTACATCTAATTTTAATTCGTCTACTTTTTGACCTTTAATCATGTTGGTCATCATTGAACAAACTGCCACAACATAAGGATTTGCTTGTGCTCTAAATTGACAGTCTAAAATAACATCATCAACAACACGTATAGAAAATTCTACATTTTGAGTATTATCACTATCAAAATTTGATGCAATACCATCTGGTTTCATAATTCTGCCTGTATTTTTAGGGTTTAGGAAGGCATTTAAAATCATCTTGCTGTACATTATTTAGTCTCCTTGTGTTTACGAATTTTAAGTGAATAAGTTGATGAATATTCTCTCAATTCATTTACGCACTTTGTGATAATTGCTGTTGCTTTATCAATCTCTTCATAGTTGTTATTTTTACCTAAACTAAACCTAATAGTACTTCTTGCTTCGTCGTTAGTAAGTCCAATTGCGGAAATAACGTGAGATACTGAAATGCTATTTGTAGAACATGCACTACCTGTACTAACAGCAACTCCATTAAGGTCGAGTTTTGTCGCCAAACTCTCTCCATCAACACCTGTAAAAGTTATTGAAATAATGTGAGCCAATTTTTGGTGTGTGTTAGCATTAATTTGAATATTCTCAAGATTGCTAGATAATTTTTGAATAAAATACTCGCTTAATTCTTTAAGTTTAAAGTTGGTTGTTTGCATATCACGAGATACGATTTCAACTGCTTTACCAAAGCCTACAATGCCTGCTGTGTTAGAAGTACCACCACGTTTACCACGTTCTTGATTTCCTCCAAAGACAATAGGATCAATTTTTACATTATTAGAAATGTATAAAGCACCTATTCCTTTAGGTCCGTTAATCTTATGTGCAGACATACTCATAGCGTCAATTCCAAGGTCTACGACATCTAATGACATGTGTCCTAAAAGTTGCACACAGTCAGTATGGAACACAATATCTCTCTCATGAGCAGTTTGTGATATAGCCTTAATGTTTTGAATAGTACCAAGTTCATTGTTCGCAGCCATAATGGAAATTAAAATAGTTGTTGAACGAATATTGTGCATAAGTTCTACAAAATTAATGAAGCCGTTTTTATCGACATCAAGATATGTAACATCAAAACCATTTCTCTCTAAATATTTGCAAGCGTTAAGTATTGAAGGATGTTCAATCTTACTAGTTATTATGTGATTACCTTTGCCTCTATTAGCATAAGCAATACCAATAATAGCCCAACTATTAGCCTCACTACCACTCGCTGTAAAATAAATCTCATTAGACTTTGCATTGATAAAATTAGCAATCGCATCTCTACTCTTGTCTACCAAACTTAAAGAATCTCTACCGAAAGAGTGAATTGAAGAAGAATTACCAAAATTATCTGTCAAAACAGGCATCATTTCATTTAACACTTCAGCGTCCAAACTAGTAGTAGCAGCATTGTCTAAATATATTCTCTCGTTATCCATATTTTCTCCGTTTTTATGTTAGCACTTTTGCTTTTTTTTGTCAAGTAAAAGTTAGTTTAGAAATAAAAAAAGGCATCTCGCCTTTTAATTACAAATTAGAAATGTCAACACTTTTGCACTTGTTTACAAAATCCATAATTTCGTCAGTTGGACATATTCCAACAAGACTATCAATCATTTTACCTTCACGGAAAGCAACTAAAGTAGGTACGCTAAAAATTCTATATCTTTTAGCAACTTCTTCGTTTTCATCAATATCAACTTGGAAGAAATTTACGTCGTCTAACTTATCACTAATTCTCTCTAAAATAGGTGTCAATGTTCTACAATGCATACACCATGTTGCCGAGAAGTCGATTATTGTCAAATTTTCATCATTAATAATCTCATCAAAATTAAAATTTGCTGAATCCATATTTTACCCCTTTAATTTTCAATTATGTCGTTAATCACCTTTGCAGTCATAACTGATGCCATATTCATTGTATAGTATATCACGCTACCGATCATTTTGCAATCAAATTTCATTGCTTTTTGTTTAGTGTAACACACGTTTAACTTTTTTATGCCCTCTCTTTCACAAAACTTTCTTAAAATTTTTGCAATCGGATCATAACTCGTCTTTTTGATGTCTGCAATTTCAAAATTAGGAACACCTAGATACCTATTTCCAGCACCCATCGCTGAAAGTATAGAAATTTTTAGTTCGTCTGATGCCTTAATTAAAGACTTCTTTGCCTTAATATCGTCAATGCAATCAACAATATAATTATAGTTGGAAATATCAAATTTTGATATATTAGTTTCATCTAATTTTTCGTCAATAGTTTTAATGTTCAAATTTGGATTTATTTCTAACAATTGGCTCTTTAATTCGTCAACTTTCTTATTCCCAATATTAGTGTAATTTGATATAATTTGCCTATTTATGTTAGTTTCATCAATATTGTCAAAATCTACTATAGTTAAGTTAGAAATTCCACTTCTTACGAGCATATGAGCGACTGAGCCACCAACTCCACCGACACCAAAAATGATAACACTAGCGTTAGTTAATTTTTCTTTTTCGCTAGTGTTTAACATCATTTCGAAACGAGATAAAAATTTTAATTTCTTCATCTATAAAACGTATTTTTTAAAGTCGTGAGTTTGAATAATATCTTTCATAGCATTAACTACGAAAGGCTTATCAATCGTAACTTTTATCATTGGATTATCATCACTTGCATTGAACGAAATATCTTCAAGTAATAACTCCATAATAGTTTGAAGTCGTCTTGCACCAATGTTCTCATTAGTTTCATTTTCGTCAGCAGCAAGTTCTGCGATTGCGTCAATTGCGTCATCGGTAAATTCCAAATCAATATTGTCTACTTTCAACAATTCTTTATATTGTGTTGTAATTGCATTTTGAGGTATTGTCAAAATCTTTTTAAAGTCATCTTTATTCAAACTGTCGAGTTCAACTCTAATTGGAAAACGACCTTGAAGTTCAGGAATTAAGTCATTTATACTTGAAATATGGAACGCACCTGCTGCAATAAATAGTATATAATCAGTGTGAACTACTCCATATTTAGTATTGACAACACTTCCTTCAACAATTGGTAAAATATCTCTTTGAACACCCTCACGAGATACATCTTGACCATTATTTTTCTTAGCGGCGATTTTATCTATCTCATCGATAAAGATAATACCTTCTTGTTCGGCTCTAAAAATTGCCTCTTTGTTTAAATTGTCGGAGTCAATTAATCTATCACATTCTTCTTCAAGTAACAACTCTCTAGCACGACCAACTTTCATCTTTTTCATCTTTCTAGGTGCTTTAATAACTCCGCCAAAAATTTGACCAATGTTTATTTCAGCGCCTAAGCCTTCCATAAGATTTAATTGTTTAGGTTGCTCTTGAACATCAATATCGATTAAATCATTATTGTATTCGCCTTTTTGATATTCAGCATAAAAATCTTCTCTAAATTTTTCAGTGTCAACTTCTTCTGGTTTTTGTGCCTTTTTAAGAGGGTAAAGAATATCAGTAATTTTTTTATCTACAACTTTAATTGCCCTATCTTTTATTTTATCAGTTTGTTCCTGCTTTACAATTCTAACACTCGCTTCAACAAGGTCTCGAACCATACTCTCTACGTCACGACCAACATAACCAACTTCAGTGTATTTTGTTGCTTCTACTTTAACAAATGGAGCATTGACGAGTTTAGCAAGTCTTCTTGCTATTTCAGTCTTACCAACACCGGTTGGTCCTTTTAAAATAATATTTTTAGGAGTAATTTCATCACTTACAGATTTATCAAGTTTACTCCTTCTGTACCTGTTTCTAAGTGCGATAGCAACGGCTCGTTTTGCCTTTGATTGACCGATAATGTAATTATCTAAATTTTGAACGATTTCTTTACAAGTCATCATACTACACTTCCTCCACTACGAAGTTTTTGTTTGTAAACACGCAAATATCAGATGCTATTTCCATTGACTTGATAGCAATATCTTTTGCTGACAATTCGGTATTTCTTACTAATGCTTTTGCAGCCGACAACGCATAGTTTCCACCACTACCTATAGCGCAAACTCCGTCATCAGGCTCAATAACGTCGCCCATACTTGTTAAAACTAAAAGTGTATCTTTGTCGGCAACTATCATAAGTGCTTCACTGCTTGCTTTTATTTCTCCTGCGCGAATTCCTTTTACATATTCGACAGCACTACGCATCAAACTTCCACTATACTTATTTAACATTTTTTCAAACTCTTCGCACATATAGAAAGCGTCAGCAGTGCCACCTGCAAAACCGACAACGACTTTGCCATCAAAAAGTCTACGTACTTTGTGTGCTGTACCTTTAAATATCACGCTTTGTCCCATTGTTACTTGTCCGTCGCCTGCAATAACTGTATGACCATCTTTTTTAACTGCGACAATTGTTGTTCCTCTAAATTGTTCCATCTTTTCTCCTTAACTAATTATAGCCTAAATTTTAAAAATTGTCTAATCTAATTCCTTTAATTTTTCTTTTATCTCACTAATCGCTCTATCTCGATATTTTTCATTTCTAATAGTCTTGTTTTTCTCTTCAATTGGATTAAGTACACCAAAGTTAGCATTTATTGGTTGAAAATTCGTAGTATCAGCATTTACTAAATAGTTATACATACCACCAATAATAGTGTCAGCACTAAAAGATATTAGAGGTTTTCTTTCAATCATTCTTAAGGTATTTATAGCACAATATAAACCACTAGCAATGCTTTCAACATAGCCTTCCACACCACTTAATTGTCCTGCAATAAAAATGTTTTCATTATTTTTTAGTCGCGAATATTTATCTAAACATTTAGGAAAATTTACAAAATGGTTAGTATGCATTACACCGTAGCGCAAAAATTCGGCGTTTTCAAGTCCTGGAATTAACCTAAACACGCGTTTTTGTTCAGGGAACATAAGGTTAGTTTGAAAGCCTACCATATTAAACATTGTAGCATTATTGTTTTCTTTTCTAAGTTGCACAACCGCATAAGGTTTTTCATTTTTCTTAGGGTTAAAGATACCTACAGGTTTAAGTGGACCAAATCTTATAGCATCTTCGCCACGTTTTGCCATAATTTCAATAGGCATACAACTTTCGAAAATATTTTTCTTTTCAAAGTCGTGAAGTTCAACAGTCTGTGCATTTATGAGTTCTTTATAAAAATGTAAATACTCATCTTTATTCATTGCACAATTTAAGTAATCAGCATCACCTTTGTCGTAACGGGACGCAAAAAATGCCTTATCGTAGTCAATACTATCAGCTTGAATTATTGGAGCAGCAGCATCATAAAAATACAAAAAATCTGCGCCTATTATTTTCTTTAAGGCGTCGCACATAGGTTCGGTAGTAAGTGGTCCTGTTGCTACAATCGTGATAGCGTTTTCGTCAAAACTAGACACTTCGTCAGTGTGTAAAATAATGTTTTTATTATTCTTTAATTTCTCAGTAATTTTACTAGAGAACAATTCTCTATCAACAGCAAGAGCCTGACCAGCAGGCACTTGAGTATCATATGCAGTCTTTAGTAATTCACAACCTAGAAGCTTTAGTTCCCTTTTAAAGACACCAGACGCAGTAGTGTCATCATCGCTTTTGAAAGAGTTACTACAAACAATTTCTGCATAGTCTTTTGAGTGATGTGCAGGCGTCATTTTGTCGCCTTTAATATCATATAGATCTACTATTAATCCGTGATTAGCAAGATACAAAGCACACTCACTACCTGCTAAGCCTGCCCCTATAACATTAATCTTTAACATAAGTACAACCTTGATTGTTGCAAAGGATAGTTACTCCACCTTTTGCACTATATTTTTTGTATAGGTTAGAATTGCAAATTGGACATTTTTCATCAATTGGTAAATCCCACGAAATAAAGTCACAATTAGGATAATTGTCACAACCGAAGAAAAGTTTACCTTTCTTGCTATATTTTTGTGAAACTTGACCATGACATTTAGGACAAACACCAACATCAATATTTGTATTAATTTTTTGATTTATATTTTTTGTGTTTTTGCATTGTGGGAAATTAGAACATGCGAGGAATCTACCAAACTTTCCTTCTCTATACACCATATTAGCACCACACTTGTCACACTTCTCGTCGCTAATTTCTGGAGGTGGTTTAGGTAAACTTACGCCCATTTGCGTACTAGCATATTTTAAATTCTCACTAAATCCTGTGTAAAACTTACTTACAATGTCTTGCCATTCTACTTTTCCAAGTTCTACTTCATCAAGTTGTTTCTCCATATCGGCAGTAAACTTGATATTCATTACATCTTTAAAGTATTCTTCCAAATATTTTGTAACTTGGATACCAAGTTCAGTCGGATACAATGATTTCTTTTCGGTTGCTATATATTCTCTATTGAAAAGAGTTAAAATTGTAGCAGCATATGTCGCAGGACGACCAATACCTTGCACTTCCATCTCTTTAATAATACTATCTTGAGTAAAGCGCACAGGTGGCTTTGTAAACTTTTGTTCTGCTTCAATTTTTTCTTTAATTAAAGTTTCACCTTCAACGACATCAGGAAGATTTATTCCGTTTTTCTCGTCATCTTGAATTTTTTGCATACGAGTAAAACCGTCAAAAATGAGAGCCTTACCATTTGCTCTAAATTTGTAGTCATTAGCCACAGCATCTATTGTTAAACTATCGTATTGAGCCATAGTCATTTGACTAGCGATAAAGCGCTTAAATACCAAGGTATAAAGTTTAAGATATTGTTCATCAATTTTACCTTGCAAATACTCTGGAGTGTATTTGAGGTTTACAGGCCTAATGGCTTCATGCGCATCTTGTGCGCCGTCTTTTGAAGCATATTCGTTATATTTTCCAGGGTGATATTTTTCACCAAAATTAGATAGGATATAATCTTTAGCCATTGCTTGTGCTTCTGGACTAACACGTGTTGAGTCAGTACGAATATATGTTACAAGTGCATTCTTTCCTTCGCCTTGAATCATGACTCCTTCATACAAAGACTGAGCACACTTAGTGTACGAACTTAAAGTAAAATTAAGTTTCTTGATTGCGTCTTGTTGAAGTGAACTAGTTGTGTATGGCGCAGGTGCTTTTGAATATGTAATTTGTCTTTTTACACTAGCAACCTTAAACTCAGCATTATCTACTTCACTTACAACTTTATCAGCAGTCTCTTTATTAGGAATTTCAATTTTCTTATCTTTATATTGAACTAATTCAAGTTTAAATTTCTTGTCATCTTTCTTTAGTTCAGCATGGATATTCCAATATTCTTCAGGCACAAAGGTATTAATCGCTTCTTCTCTATCTACAATAAGTTTAAGTGTAACTGATTGAACACGACCTGCACTCAATTTATTTCTAATTTTCTTAGAAAGAAGTGGACTCAACTCGTAGCCCATAATTCTATCTAAAACACGTCTGCCTTGTTGAGCATTGACTAAATCAATGTTTAAAGGTTGTGGATTAGATATGCTTTCTAATATTGCACTCTTTGTTATAGCATTAAATGCTGTACGAACTTTTGCATCCTTATCTAAATCAAGAATTGTCGCCAAATGCCAAGCAATCGCTTCTCCCTCTCTATCCGGGTCGGTCGCAAGATAAATAGCATCTGCTTCTTTTGCTTTTTTCTTAAGTTCAGCAACAACATTCTTCTTATCTGGTATTATTTCATAAGTAGGTTCAAAATTCTTTTTTACATTTATCGCAAAACTTTTAGCAGGCAAGTCTCTAATATGACCCATAGTTGGAAATACAACATAATCATCTCCAAGATATTTTTCAATTGTGGCTTTTTTACCTGGGCTTTCGATAAATACTAACTTCATTTCTTCTCCTAACTCTTACTTAAATCTATGACATTATATAACTATTGTTAGGAAGTTTAGTAACAATTCCGTTCATTTCTAACTCTAACAATAAGGAATTTAGTTCGCTGGCAGTTTTACCTGTAAGATCTATTAATTCCTGAAATGTCTTTTTTTCCGTCTTGATAAAGGATAATACATCTTGAGTAGAAATGTCAAGTTGAATTTCTAAATTTTCTTCATTATTTTTTTTATTGATGTGAAAATTGTCTAAAACATCATCAGGATCAAGAGTAATCACACCTTGCATTTCCTTAATCATCATATTTGTTCCCTTTGACATAGGTGAATTTATTCTTCCAGGGACAACAAATACATCTCTATTATTTTCAATTGCGTAATTATAAGTATGCAATGCGCCACTCTTTTCGCCGGCCTCTGTAATTAATACACCACAACTAAGTCCTGCTATAATTCTATTCCTTATAGGGAACATAAATGCTTGTGGAACGACATTTGGATTGTTTTCGCTTAAAATTAAATTGTTTTCAGTTATTTGTTTCGCTAGTTGATGATTAACAGCCGGATATACATGATTTAGACCTCCTGCCAACACAGCAATCGTGTTTCCACCTTCTTCCAAAGCAGTTTTATGCGCAATAGTGTCAACTCCACTAGCCAATCCTGACACAATAGTTATATCGTTTTTAGCAAAAGTTTTTGCATACTGTTTTGTAACAACAACTCCATAATCAGTAGGTCGTCTAGTGCCAACAATACCCAAACAAAAACTATCAAGTAAACTTAAATTGCCTTTACAATATAAACAAATTGGTGGTGCTTTGATTTCCTTTAATAAATATGGATAGTTTTCGCTAAAATATGTAATACACTTTATTCCTTGTGACTCATATTCGTTCAATTTCAAGTCTAAAAATTTATCTTCTAGGCAAAGTGCCATTTTGTTAAATTCTTCATTAGATAAAATTTCTCTTATTTTATCATTTTTTAAAAAATCTTTTCTAAGGTCTTTTCCTTTAGAAATAGTGTTTAATAATTGGAATTTCTTTTGTAATGAAAGATTTTCAAATAAATCTAACCAAATTATATTTTTCTCATCTATTGTCATTTTACACCGAATATTTTTTATCTAACGAACGGTAACTAATTGCTTCCAACAAATGATTTTTTTCTATATTTTCACTTCCATCTAGGTCAGCAATAGTTCTCGCTACTTTTAAAATTCTATTATATGCGCGCGCTGATAAATTAAGTTTTGTAAATGCAATTTCTAGTAAATCGTTACATTCTTTACTGAGTTTACAATTATCTTTAAATTCTTTTTCTCCCATTTGTGCATTTGAGTAAATTCCACTATTTTCAAATCTCTTTAATTGAATATCACGTGCCTTATTTACTCGCTCTTTAATAGAACTACTTGGCTCTTCAAGCGTCCTATCAGTAAGTTCATTATAATCTACGCTATCGACTTCTATATGCATATCAATTCTATCCATTAGTGGACCACTTATTTTAGATAAATATTTGTGAATAGCACTTGGAGTACATTTACAAACATTAGTCGAACTTCCGTAATAGCCACAAGGACATGGATTCATACTAGCAACTAAAATAAAGTTCGCAGGATATCTTACAGTTAAAGCATTTCTAGCTACTGTTATAAAACCATCTTCCATAGGTTGACGAAGGGTTTCAATTGTGTTTCGTTGATACTCTGGCATCTCATCTAAAAACAGCACTCCATTATGCGCTAGACTAATTTCACCTGGTTTTGCTTTCGCTCCACCACCTGTAAGCGCAATCAAAGTCGAAGTGTGATGTGGGCTTCTAAAAGGACGTTCTACTACAATTCCCTTTTTAGAATCAAGCACACCAGCAACTGAGTGAATCTTTGTAACTTCCAAACTCTCTTCAAAAGTCAAATCAGGAAGAATAGACGGAAAACATTTTGCCAGCATTGTTTTACCTGCTCCAGGTGGTCCTATTAACAAGATATTATGTCCACCGGCCGCCGCAATCTCCATCGCTCTCTTTGCGCTTGCTTGACCCTTTACATACTTAAAATCATGTTTAAAATTATGTTCTTTTAATTTTGACTCAAAAGTTTGATTATCTACTCTTTTAACCTGTATTTCATTATTCAAAAAACTTACTACTTCTTTTAATGTAGTTAGAGCATAAACATCGATTCCGTCTATAAAAGATGCCTCTTCTGCATTCTCTTTAGGTATAATAAATTTTGTGTATCCCATTTGTTTTGCAGTGATAAGCATAGGTAATATTCCATTTAATTTCCTAATATCACCATCAAGACTCAATTCGCCTAAAATTACAAAATCTTTTATACTGTTGTTATTTACGACTCCTTCTGTAACTAAAATACCAAGTGCAATTGGAAGGTCATACATACTACCTTCTTTTTTAGTGTCAGCAGGCGCTAGATTAATAATGATTTTATTAATAGGATAATTGAAAGTACTGTTCTTTACTGCAGACTTAACTCTTTCCTTACTTTCTTTAATCGCAGTATCAGCAAGACCAACCACCTCATATCCAGGAAGGCCAGCATTGACATCAATTTCAATGTCAACCGGATAACCACTTATTCCATTTAAACCAAACGATAAAATTTTCGCTAGCATTTTTTCTCCTTGTAATGAATTTACAATATTTACCATATTTTGTCAATTGATTTTCAAACATTTGTTCGAAAATAACTATTTTTAAACTTTTTTATTATTTACTGCAATTAGAAATAAGTTTAGAATTAAAATTTAAAAAAGTTTAGTAATATCTAAACTTAATTAAAAAGCATTTTTAATATGTGTTATCTCTTCATCATGGTCGCCTCGTATTCCTATTACATCAAAACGACATGACACATTTAACAATTTATGTTTCATCAAATAAACTGTTGCCACTTTTCTAATCTTGTCCTGTTTGTAGATATTTACTGCTTCCAATGGATTACCGAACTCATTACTCATTCTAGTCTTAACCTCAACAAAAACTAGTGTATCTTGATCTTTTGCAATAATGTCTATTTCACCTATTTTGTTTTTGTAATTTGTTTCAATAATTTTATAACCAATTGAAATTAGATATTGCTTTGCTTTAATTTCGCCAAGACGACCAAATGTGCTAGTTTGCATTTCTTTCTCTCCTAATCTCTTCCAAACCGACTGCTTTTTCTCCTATAATTTTACCGAGGAATGATAATCTATGAATAGGAGTAATTCCATAATTTAATATTGCTTCAATATGCTTTTTTGTGCCATAGCCAACATTATTTGAAAAGTCATAATTAGGATAAGTTTTATTGTACTCATCCATCAATCTATCACGATATACTTTTGCAACAATGCTAGCGCATGCAATTGCATAACTTGTTGCGTCACCTTTAACTATCGCTTTTTCGTTTTCACAAATATTGAGTTTTACGGCGTCGACTAAAAGTAAATCTGGCTTGATATCAAGTCCAACAAAACACTCTTTCATACATTCCTTTGTAGCATTAAGTATATTTATTTCATCAATTCTGTTTTGGTCTCTTAGAGCAATTTTTACAGAGTAAGCATTGTTTAAAATTTCATCATAAAGTCGTTCACGATTTTTCTTACTAACTTTTTTACTATCAAATACTCCGTCCAACATTTTGTCATATTTCATAACGACACATGCAGTAACAACAGGGCCTGCTAGTGGACCACGACCTACTTCATCTATTCCTGCAATATACTTTACTTTATCACTCATTAAAGCAAGATCAAAATCAAAAATTTCTTTAGTATTTATCATAGTTACTCCAAACAGATTTTGCCAAGTTTTCCTAAACGGAAATCCGTTAAAATTATCTTTGCAGTACGTTCTTCATCAATCTCTCCACCTTTAATAATTGCACCACGTGAAACGCCAATTCTATTAAATATTTCAATAGTGTTTGTGTAATTTTCAGTGTCAACTTTGTACTTATTTTTTAATATATTCTTATCAATTTCATTTAGCCTTTCAATAAGTTTGCAAGCGACATCAGTTGTATTTAAAACTTCGTCTTTCACTGAACCTACAAAGGCAAGATTATACGCCACTTTTTCGTCATCGAAATTTGGAAGTAGTACTCCAGGAGTATCCATAAATTCAATGTTTCCATCAACCTTAATCCATTGTTTGTTTTTAGTTACCCCTGCTTTGTTTCCTGTCACAGCACGAGACGAGCCACAAAGGTTATTTACAATAGTAGATTTACCACTATTTGGTACTCCTATAACCATCGCTCTAATAATAAAATTAGCGCCTTTAATTTCATTTTGTTTTAGCCTTTCAGCAAAGATTTGTTTAATGGTAGAAATAATAATTTTACTACTGCCTGAAATAGTCGCATTTGTTATGACACAACGAGTATTTTTACTTGTAAAAAATGACTTAAATTCGTCTAATTTAGTCTTTTCTACATAGTCAGCTTTGTTTAAAACATAAATAATTGGTTTGTCTTTAACAACTTTTACAAATTCAGGATTAACTGAACTTTTTGGACATCTAGAATCAAGAACGTAGACGAAACAATCTGCAAGTTTACTATCTGCTTGCATAACTTTTAACGTCTTATTCATATGTCCCGGAAACCAATTAATCATTTTATCCTCAATTTAATAATTTAAATTTAAAATGCTCTTGTTAATTTTAGATAAGGTAAATTAAAAATTATCTTTAATTTATTCAAATCGAACCTATTTGCTGTTTTTCTTTTTTAGTAAATCTGGCCTATTCTTTTTTGTAATTTCTAGAGACTCGTTTTGTCTAAATTCTTTTATCTTTTTATGATTGCCACTAAGTAGGACTTCAGGAACTTTCATACCTCTAAATTCACTTGGTCTAGTGTACTGATTATATTCAAGTAATCCATCGGTAAAACTTTCTTCAACGGTACTATCTGCACTTATGACATCAGGAAGAAGTCTAATAACAGCGTCAGCCACCACCATTGCTGGAAGTTCGCCACCTGTAAGCACATAATCTCCAATCGAAATTTCTTCGATATTAAAGTAGTCAAGCACTCTTTGATCAATGCCTTCATAGTGACCACAGATCAGTATTATATGCTCATATTTTGTCATATCTTGTGCTAGTTTCTCATTAAATACACAACCTCTAGGCGACATGAAATAAATTTTGCTATTGTCTTTTTTGATAGACTCAATTGCATTAAATAGTGGTTCACACATCATGACCATACCAGCACCGCCACCAAAAGGCTCGTCATCACATTTGTAGTGAGGTGCACTCGCGAAGTCACGAATATTAGTGATACCGATTTCGACTTTTCCGTCGTCCACGGCTCTTTTTATTATGCTCTCTTTAAGAGGAGCAAACATTTCAGGAAAAAGTGTTAAAATATCTATTCTCATATTCTATTGTCCTCAAACTTTTTTCTATTTGTTATTAGAGCGTCTTTATCTTTACGAAATTCAATCAAATCTTTAGCGAAAGGAAAATCGAAACTTGCTGCTCCCTCTCTTATTGTTAGAATTGGAGTTGCTCCATAATCGTTCACATCTACTACTTGTCCAATAACATCTTCATTTTCATCAATGACATCTTTACCTATCAAATCTGTCAAATAGACTTTAGAGCCAATTTCGGCATATTCATCTCTATCAATGTAGATATATTCATTTCTAAATTTCTCTGCCGTATCAATATCAGGAATAATATCAAACATAATAGCGCAAGCGTCATTGTTTAAACTTGTGTAATTTTTTACTCTTGCTTCAATTAAATTCTTACCAATATAAAGATGAGTGAAATCTTTTATTCCACCTTCTAAAAAACAGGCCGCTTTCACAGCACCCTTTACTCCATGTGGTCTTAAAATTTGTCCTACTTCTAAAATATTCATAATTTTATTATAACATAAAAAAACAATAAACACAAGAAAACACAAAAAAACTCTAAATTTAATTAGAGTTTTTATTTATTTTTTAGTGAATTTAAGTATTTGATTTCTTTTGCGTTAAGTTCAGCATATTCGCCACGAGATAGTCCTCCGAGTTTTATTTCGCCCTCTTGAACTCGTCTTAAGAAGATTACATTTTTACCAATAGCCTCAAACATACGTCTAATTTGACGATTCTTTCCTTCCTTAATAGTAATTCTTAATTTAGATAACTTCTCGCCTATTTCAATTTGTTCTATAATACAAGGCTTTGTTGTATATCCATCGTCAAATTTAACGCCTGCACAAAGAGATTTTATTTCTTCATTTGTTATACCAGACTCAATATGCACTACATAAGTCTTTTCAATTTGGCTATTAGGTTTTGTTAAAATATTTGTTAAATCACCGTCGTTTGTAAACAAAAGCAATCCTTCAGTGTCATAGTCTAATCTACCTACAGGAAAAACTCTAGTATGCACTCCACGAAGAAGTTCCATAACTGTCTTTCTGTCTTTTTCATCCTTTAAAGTAGTAACATAACCTTTTGGTTTGTTTAGTTTAAAATACACAAACTTGTTCACTGTCTTTACAGGTCGATTGTCGTATGTCACAATATCGGTGTCTGTTATATCGGTTGCTAAATTCTTAACTACTTTACCATTCACCTTTACTTGTCCGTTTAAAACATATTCTTCTACTTTTCTTCTGCTAGCAATGCCTGCTTGCGCTAAATACTTATTAATTCTCATTTATCCTTTCTTCCCACAAGAGTTTGCTGTCGTCTATACTCACTCCAGCCAACTTATCAATCTTATTCATTGTATATAATTTTTGAGATTTTATCAAGTGGTTTTCGTAAAAAATTTGAATTTCTCCTACTTCATCGCCAACTTCAGCGTCTTTTAAATCAACGTTGTATTTAAGCACCAAATTAGAGAATTCACCCTTTCTTAATGGGAAATATACATCTTCATCAGTATAAAGATACAATCTACCATGATTTTCGTCGATAATATATTCGTTGAAAATTTCTTTGTTTTTATCTAAGATTTTTACATTTTCAAACTCGTCAAAAGCCGAATTTAATAAATCTCTACTTTCTTCAAACATAGGTCCACAATTTAGTACAACACAAACGTAAGTAGTGTCATCTCTTTCACAAGCACTCACTAAGCATCTACCTGCTTTAGTAGTATATCCTGTCTTTACTCCACAGCAACCGTCGAGAGTTGATAGCAATTTATTCTTATTAGTAAAATATCTTTTTTCACTGACATTTGTTGCTTCAACTACATGTGTTTTTGTTGATACTATTTCTTTAAATATTGGATTTTTAAGTGCATAACCGGTAATTAATGCTAAATCATAAGCAGTAGTATAATGTTCAGGGTGGTCTAATCCATGAGGGTTCATGAAATGTGAATTTTTAGCGCCAACCTTTTCGGCTAGATTATTCATAAGATTAGCAAAGTTTTCTATACTACCTGCAGTGTGAATTGCAAGTGCTGTCGCCGAATCATTACCACTACGAAGCATTAAGCCATATAAAAGGTCAATTACTTTCATTTGTTCGCCTTTACGCAAATAAATCGAACTACCTTCCACTCCAACAGCCTTGTCGTCGATTGTAATAATTTCATTTAAATCGTCACAATTCTCAATAACTGTAATTGCAGTAACCACCTTAGTTGTTGATGCCATTTTTAATTTTTCGTCCATATTTTTTGAGTAAAGGACACGCCCTGAATTTGAGTCAAGTACGCACATTGCTCTACCTGAACTTGTAGTTAACGCTGAACTAAAACTAGAGTTAGTAAAATTTAGAACTGCAATTAAACATAGTAACAAAACTAAACTAATCAAACTTAAATTTACACATAATTTTTTCATTTTTTATCCACCAATTTAGCAAGCACATCTGTAGCATTTTTAATTAAGCTCATATATGCTGACGACTTGTCTGCCCTAATCAACTTAAACTTATCTTTGCCGACTACAAAGAACCCCATTGGGGTTACACCAAAGCCACCACCTGTTCCTCCAGCCATGGGAAAATCTGCCGAATTTCTTTTTGCATTTAGGTCGTTATACTCTCCGCCACCTGACACAAAACCTACGGTCACTTTAGATATTGGAATAATGCTAGTTTCATCAGGGAGACTAATAGGATTTCCAATTACGCAATTAACATCAATTAATGACCTAATTTTATCTAATGAAATATCAATTAACGACTCTATTTTTTTATCCTTGTTTAACTCTTTTCTTTCTTTCATTGTTTAATCTCCATACATAAATTTTTGCTATAATAAAGGCGTAGGTAATGTCAAAAATCGAATTTCTAACAATTGTTTCCACCTTTAAGTTGCAAATATCTTCATTATATTTTGGTTCAACTTTTGTAAAAATATGTGCTGATTTCTTGTTGTTTTGTATTTTAGATAAAATACATTTACTAATCACGTCTACAAAACCTGAAATGGTTGCCGTTAAACAAGCATCCGGATTGTAGCCAAAATTCGAAACAAAACTAAATTCTTTTAACTCTTGACGGAAGTATGCCTGTTTAAAGAAATTAAGTAAGAAAACTAAATCCTTATTTTCCACACTGATTTGTTCCTTCTTTTCTCTGTTGCTGTGGTAAATATAAATGTACCCATGTTTAATTCGCACTTTATAGACTAAATTAAACTTGTTACATATTGAAACTTTCACTTCAAATTTCAATCTTAAAACATTCATTTTGACATTGACTTTAATTTGAAATGGATAAGTTATAATTAAAATAAA
>JAZRUZ010000017.1:0-7212 GCA_045598895.1 Candidatus Onthoplasma sp.
ACAATTTCGAAATTCAATATTAACCTACAGTAAAGCTCTATGGGGTCTTTCCGTCCAGTCGCAGGTAATGTGCATCTTCACACATACTTCAATTTCACCGGGTCCTCTGTTGAGACAGTGCCCAAATCATTACGCCATTCATGCAGGTCGGAATTTACCCGACAAGGAATTTCGCTACCTTAGGACCGTTATAGTTACGGCCGCCGTTCACTGGGGCTTAAGTTTGACGCTTCGATTGCTCTAACATCTCCCCTTGACCTTCCAGCACTGGGCAGGCGTCAGCTCCTATACATCATCTTACGATTTTGCAGAAACCTATGTTTTTGGTAAACAGTTGCTTGGGCCGATTCTCTGCGACCTATCTTGCGATAGGCACCTCTTCTCCCGAAGTTACGAGGTCATTTTGCCGAGTTCCTTAACAAAGGTTATCCCGCCAGTCTTATTATTCTCTAATCGTCCACCTGTGTCGGTTTGCGGTACGGGCACTCAATATATATCTAGCAGCTTTTCTCGTCAGCGTGAATTCATGCACTTCGTTACTATATTCACTCCCCATCATCAGTCATTGTTAATAATTTGGCGTACTTTACTGCCTAATTCAACTTCTGATTTAGCCACGGATTTCCATTCCCGTGGATGCACTATCCTTCTGCGTCCCTGCCTCGACTCTTGGTCTATATTAAGTGGTACAGGAATATCTACCTGTTATCCATCACCTACGGCTTTCGCCCTCGGCTTAGGCCCCGACTTACTCTGAGGGGTTCAACCTTCCCCAGAAAACCTTGGACATTCGACCGCGTTGATTGTATCAACGCTCGCGCTACTCATACCGGCATTCTCTCTTGTATACAGTCCACACGCCCTTTCGATCGTGCTTCAGCCCGTATACATTGCTCCTCTACCAATGCATAAAAATATGCATTCCTAAACTTCGGTTTACAGTTTTAGCCCCGATTATTGTCGGCGCATACCCACTCGACCAGTGAGCTATTACGCACTCTTTTAATGAATGGCTGCTTCTGAGCCAACATCCTGGTTGTCTATGCGTTTACACATCCTTCCACACTTAACTGTACATTTGGGACCTTAGTTGTAGGTCTGGGCTGTTTCCCTTTTGACTACGGAACTTATCTCTCGCAGTCTGACTCCCTGCTATCGATACGTTGGTATTCGGAGTTTGATAAGTTTTGGTAGGCCGCGAAGCCCCCTTGACCATTCAGTGCTCTACCCCCAACTATCTTTACACAGAGGCTAGCCCTAAAGCTATTTCGAGGAGAACCAGCTATATCGAGACTCGATTGGAATTTCTCCGCTATCCACAAGTCATCACCTACTATTTCAACAGGAGTGTGTTCGGTCCTCCACAGGGTGTTACCCCTGCTTCAACCTGCTCATGGATAGGTCGTCTCGTTTCGGGTCTACCGCACGCAACTAACTCGCCCTATTAAGACTCGCTCTCGCTTCGGCTCCGCAACTAAATTGCTTAACCTTGCTACGTACGGTAACTCGCCGGTCCGTTCTACAAAAAGTACGAGATCGTCCTGTATTGCTACGTAGGACTTTCTCTGCTTGTAAACATATAGTTTCAGGTTCTATTTCACTCCCCTTCCGGGGTTCTTTTCACCGTTCCCTCACGGTACTATTCGCTATCGGTCACTAAATCGTATTTAGCCTTTGGAGATGGTCCTCCTATCTTCACGCAGGATTCCACGTGTCCCACGTTACTCTGGATACTCATTCGCTTGGTGCTGATTTCGCTTACGGGGCTGTTACCCTGTGTCGCCTACCTTTCCAGATATGTTCAACTATCAACACTTCATACTACTTACTGAGTCCTAAACCCTATCGGTATTACTACCAATAGTTTGGGCTGTTACCCGTTCGCTCGCCACTACTAAGGTAATCGTTAATTTACTTTCTTTTCCTTCAGGTACTTAGATGTTTCAGTTCCCTGAGTTCCCTTTGCAACATTATGAATTCATGTTGCAATACTATGACTTCATCATAGTGTGTTTCCACATTCGGAGATCTACGGATCACGGCTCATTTACAGCTCCCCGTAGCTTATCGCAGTTAGTTGCGTCCTTCATCGGCGTTTAGTGCCAAGGCATCCTCTATATGCTCTTTGTAGCTTGATCGTCTTTTTGTTCCTTGATTAATGTTCTTTGGCAAAATTACAAATTTGAAATTGAAATAAATTGCTAATTTAATTAAATAATTTAATTGATGCAATTACTTTCTCGTATTTGTATTTCAATAAATATGCAGTTGTCATTGTTCTCAATCTATTAATGGAAGTGACGAAAGTCACTAATTAATAGGCATTTTAGCAACAAACTAAATGGTTCGCTACATTAGATGCATTGCTAGAATAACATACATTAAAGTTTTTGTCAACACTTTTTTCAATATTTTTTTAAAATATTTCAATTATTTTTAAAGTTTCGACAAAATATTAAAAATATGTATTAAATTAAACAAAATTTATCTAGCGAATTTTGTTTAAATGGACCACTTTCAACAAGTGAGCCGATAGTTATTTTACTACAACGAAAAAAAATTTGCAACTAAAATTGCAAACTTTTTTAAATTTTTTTAAATTACACTATTAAATTGTCAGCATCTTTTGATTGAACCTTAATTTCTGTTTGTGCACAAGCAAATTTTTCATTGTATTTCAATAATATTCCGTCATCACCATTGATGTCTAGTAACGTAATATATGTATTATTTGAAACATAATCTTTATCTACGAAAATACGTGTATATTTTGCCGATGTTAAATTTTCACCTTTATTATTAAAAACATAAAACACATTCATTCTTTTCCATGTTAATCTAGTTATACTTCTTAAATATTGAGCTTTTAATTTTACACTTTCTTTTCTCTTTAAAACAAAAGTGTCACAATTATTTTTTGCCAACTCCTTTATAGGTAAAACTTCTTCAATATTTCCAACAATGTCTCCAATTCTAGTTCCATCTTTTAAGTACACTCTATTTTTAAACATCAATAAGTCTGTATTAGGTATAGTCTTTACAACATCAAAAGAAAAACATTCATCTTTGTAGTTTTTGAAAGCAGTTCTTACGCCTTTAGTATTTACTAGATTTTCAATAAATTGTTTATTGATAATTTTTTGTTCAGCATTTACATTTTCTTTTACTATCATCTTGTTAATTAAATCCATATTTTCTCCTAATATTTTTTCTTATCTAAAACGCCACTTAGAATAACGGCTTTCATCTCGGGTGACAAGGAGTCAAACTCCTCTCTTAAAGACTTTTTATAACTTCTAAAATCACTTTTAACAGCAAAAGGTTCAGATCGATTTAAAAAATTTTTATCGTGATTGATCTTATTTGGTTTAGAAATTTTTTCATCTTTGTCTTTTAAGTAGCCTTTGAAATCATTTACAGAATAGTTATAAGTATTTAATGGGAAAATTCCCTTATCTTTTGTATTTGGAATTTCTTCTTTTTTAGGTTCTTCTTGTTTAATAGGTTCTTCATGTTCTTTTGTTTTTGACTTTCGTTTAATAAAGAAAAACAACGTCACTATAGGTAGCGTTAGTAAAACTATTACTAAAATAATTTCAATTACTGACATTGTATTTCCTTTTTATATTTATTCGTTAGGTTGACCAAAAGGTCCCATTGGTCTAGGTGGTCGTTCATTTTTATCTTTACCACTGATAGAATTTCTCATGTTAGTATCTGCGTTTAAGTTTTCAAGTTTGTAGTAATCCATAACTCCTACTTTTCCTGATTTAAGAGCAGTAGCCATTGCCTTATGCACTTCACTTTCAGCAGCCAAAACTATTGCTTTCATTTCCTGAGTTTTCGCCTTCATTTCTTGCTCGAGAGCAATTGCTTGTGCCTTTCTCTCTTCTGCTGCTGCTTGACCAATCTTCTTCTTTGCTTCAGCGTCTTCAATTTTTAATTTAGCACCGACGTTTTCCCCAACGTCTACATCGCATACATCAATAGATAAAATCTCATAAGCAGTATTTTTGTCAAGATGTGCTTCAATAATTGTTCTTGAGATAATTGAAGGATCTGAAATGATTTCATTATGTGTGTTTGCTTGACCTATTGCAGTAACAATACCTTCACCAACACGCGCTAAAATTGTGTCGACATCAGCAGTTCCAATTTGTCTATCCAATTTTGCCTTTACAGTAACTTGTGCAATAGCCTTAACTTGAACACCATTTTTTGCCATAGCCTCAATCCAAGGGGTTTTAATAACTTTTGGAGTTACACTGGTTTTCACAGCCTCAACAACATCACGACCAGCAAGGTCAATCGCCTTAGCCATATCTAGAGTCAAATCAAGACGAGCACTATGGGCAGCAATAAGTGCATCAACAACTTTTTCAACATTACCACCAGCCATTAAGTGAGTTTCAATGTCAACGATAGAGATATTTAAACCTGCCTTTTGGGCGACAATATAGATGTCGACCACTTTTTTGTAATCAACTTTACGCATTTTCATACCGACTAAACGTATCATTGAAACATGTGCACCACTTGCCATACTTCTAAACCAAACATTGATTGGAACAACAACAAACAAAGCCACTAAACAAGCAACCACTACAACAAGAGCTATTGTTAAACCTACCCAAGCTGGCATCATAAACATAAAACTATACATTTTTTTCCTCCTATTCGAACCATTTACGAACTTTAATTTCGTTATTTTCTATTGCGACAACTTTAATGTTAGCACCTTCATTAATGTACGAACTAACCGATTGCACATTATAAAGTTTACCTTTAATTTTAGCAACACCTGCTAAATTTAAGTCAGTTACAGCCTTCCCTGATTTGCCAATTAGTTTTTTTATTTCTTTATCAGGTTTATTGTAATTAACAGACAAGGTTGACTTTTTTTCAAAAAATCCAGCCCAGCCCATCAAACCAAAATTCGCACTAAATAAAAGTTTTAACACTGAAATTGCAACAAAGCCTATTACAATTAAAATAAGGACTAGTGATTGTGTCAAGTTTAAACCCTGAACAATTCTAACCACAACTCCAGCAATCAAAGCAAGCATTCCTGTAACTCCGAAGAAGCCAAAATTAGGAACAAAAACTTCAATCGTTACAAAGACAGCGCCTATAATTAAGAGCATTGCTGAAATCCAGTTCATCTCTGTAAATATGTTCAAAAATTCCATATTTATCTCCTTGACGTGATTATACTACTAAATATGAGCCCCGTCAATACCAAAATGAAAAATAGTTTAATTTTATATCATCTTGTTCTTTTTCGTAAAATAATAAAAATTCTAGTGTAAATTATAACAAGACACTATTTGATTATTAAATATGAATTTATTGTTTAAAAAATTTGACTAAAAATGAGATAAATGATATGATAATTTTAGAGGTTAATATGTATTGTACAAAATGCGGACACGAAAATAGAAATGATAGAAAATTTTGTGAAGAATGTGGAGAAGCACTCCCCGATTATACACAACCAAAAGAAAATTTAATAACACCAGAAGAGGTTGAAGAAAAAAAGGAAGATTTTACTAAAAAGAAAAAGAATATCCTTACATTAAATATTCTCATAATATCTTTCGTCGTATTAGCAATTATTTTAACTACAATTTCATTTTATGTAGGTCAAATAATTAAATACATCGTTTTGATTTCATCAATCATACTTATAATAACGTCAATAGTTTTATTTATTATAAAAGAGAAAATAAAGAACAAACCATTGAAAACAACAGAAAAACAAACAAAAAATAGAGGTTAACCTCTATTTTTTATTGTTATCTCTATAATAATAGAAGAAATATTGTTGAGCATAGCCTGATAAAGCCCCATAACGATTAGTTAATTCTTTTGTAATCTTTGCTCTGTTTGTTTCTTTAGCGCATGTTAAATCGTTGTACACTTTATTTATCCAAGTGTCAACAGGGAAAACGTCTTTTCTATTTAGGCCGAAAAGGAGTACACAATTAGCAACTTTTTCACCGATACCACTTAAATCAACCAAGAATTTAAACTGTTCATTCAACGGCATTGTCTTTAGATTTTCTATCTTTTCTTCCGTCAACATTTCTAAAGTTGCAAGCAAGTGTTTTGCCCTAAAGCCAAGCCCAGCACTTAACAGGTCGTCTAAAGTTGCCTTTTTTAATTGTTCTAAAGTAGGAAAGGCGTAGTAGTTATCAATTTTACTTCCAAAATGAGAGCATAAATATTCGACCGATTTTTTAATTCTTGGAATTCTATTGTTCGCTGAAATTATGAAACTCACTATCATCTCAAAACAATCATTTTTTAAAATTCTAATACCACTACCATAATCTACAGCATTTGATAAAAATTTATCTTTTCTTAAAGTATTTTTAATTTCATTATAGTCTGTGTCAAGATCAAAAAAATTGTAAAAATAATCAGTGTCTTTAGTTTCAATCTCTATCCTATCATCGCTAGTTATTAGCATCGCATGTTTGTCTTTAGAAAAAACATGTGCAATAACACCCTCAATTCTATAACGAAATATTTGGCCACAATCTAAGGTTTGATTTACATTAAAATCTTCTAAACTATAAACAATAATTTTATTATTTAATTTTTCAACTTTCATATTATTCCTTTGTGATTTTATATACAGCAACCGAGCCGTAGACTTTTCTAACTATCGTGTAACCCAAGTACAAAAAATCAAAGTCTTTATCTTTGCTGGTCTCAAAGACTATTATACCATTATCATTTAATAAATTGTTTTTAATTATATAGTCTATCGCTTGTAAGCCTAAATCTGTTTGAAAAGGTGGATCAAGAAGTATAATGTCATATTTTTGATTATACGATTTTAAAAATTCTAAAGCGTCACAATTTTTAACAACATACTCGCCCTCAATTGTTTTTAAATTATCTTGTATTAGCTTGATTGCTTTTGGGTTATTATCAACAAGATATGTAAATTTTGCACCCCTTGAGATAGCCTCAATTCCTAATGCTCCTGTTCCAGAAAACAAATCTAACACAATTGAGTCCATTACATCAAATTGTATTAGATTAAAAATATTCTCTTTAACACTATCTAGAGTTGGTCTAGTAGTAGTAATATCAAATTCTTTTAATTTTTTCCCTCTATATTTTCCTGAAATAATTCTCATATTTTTATTATAGTATTTAAATAAAAATTTTGCAAGTTATAAAATAAAAATAAAAAACAAC
>JAZRUZ010000018.1:0-11858 GCA_045598895.1 Candidatus Onthoplasma sp.
AAATAAATGTATAATCAAAAGTTGACAACATTACCGGCTATTATTAGAAAAGTATCTTTGAATAATAAAAACTCCAAAGATGAGTATCTTACTATTGAATGTATTTCAAATAAACAAGGATGGAACATTCATTGTGTTGAAATGAAAGAATATCTACCTATCTTAATGAAAGAACTTTTTACTACTTTTAATATAAAAATAGATACTAAATTATCTAAAGAAGAAAATTTAAAAAAACTCGAAGGACTCATGGTTATTGCTTCAAATTATAAGTTAGCAACAGTTTCTATTGCATTAGATGAAGAGCATATATTTGATTTTGTACAATTTTACAAAAAACATAATTTAACTTTTCAAGCAGAAGCCATTACTTCTCAAGGTTTAGAAGCAACAGAAAAATTAACAGAGATCGAAGCTTAATTAATGTTAATTCGTATTTATTTTTATAAATTTCAAAAAGCGAACAAAAAAATAACTTTGTTCGATTTTTTATTAGTTTAAACTATATTTCAATACCAATTTAGAAATTTGTTTTTTCATTTATATATAACTTATTAAAAATCAAAAAAGACCAACAATTCTGGTCTTTTTTATAACTTTATATTTTGTCAAAATAAATTCTTCTTTTTTTATTTCTTCATTTCGGTGTCGACATAGGTTTCGTAGTCAATTTCTCTATCATATTCAAGTGTTGAATTTATGCGAATAATTCTGTTTGCAACAGTTGACAAAATTTCTTCATCATGTGTTGAGAAAATCATACAACCTTCAAATCTTTCCATGCCTTTATTTAATGCTGTAATACTTTCCAAATCTAAGTGGTTAGTAGGTTCATCTAGTAGCAAGAAATTTCCAGCCTCTAGCATCATTTTTGCGAACATACATCTAACTTTTTCGCCACCTGAAAGCACTTTTGCTTTCTTATCGGCTTCTTCGCCACTGAATAACATACGACCGAGCCAAGAACGAAGAAAAGTTTGATCATTTTCCTTAGTGTATTGACCAATCCACTCGACAAGACTTAAATCGCAGTTTTCAAAATAGTCATTGTTATTTTGAGGTAAGTAAGTAGTAGTTATGGTTTTACCCCAAATAACTTCGCCCTTGTAATCGGTGTCCTTTCCACTCAAAATATCCATAAGCGCAGTTACGACGTTACTATTATTTGACATTATTGCAATTTTGTTGTCAGGTCTAACTGTAAATGAAACATTTTCAAATATTCCCTTTTTAGTTAAATTCTTAACAAATAAAATATCGTTTCCAATACGTTGCTCAAATTTAAAGTCAATGTATGGATATTTTCTACTGCTTGGTTTAATGTCTTCGATTGTGAGTCTCTCTAGTTCTTTCTTTCTACTTGTCGCCTGCTTTGCTTTTGAAGCGTTTGCTGAGAAACGAGCGATAAAGTCTTGAAGTTCCTTTGCTCTTTGTTCAGCCTTCTTGTTTTGATCTTTAAGTTGTTTTAAAGCCAATTGACTAGATTCATACCAGAAGTCGTAGTTACCTAAAAACAAGTTAATTTTACCGTAGTCAATATCGCAAATATGAGTACAAACTTTATTTAAAAAATGTCTATTGTGGCTGACGATAATGATTGTATTTTCAAAATTTAAAATAAAGTCTTCAAGCCAACGAATAGTTTTAACATCAAGGTTGTTTGTAGGCTCATCGAGAATCAAATTGTCTGGATTTGAAAATAGTGCTTGAGCAAGTAAAACTTTAACTTTAATTTTACTATCAACATTAGCCATAAGTTCGTTATGTAAATCTTTTGGAATATCAAGTGAATTTAACAAACTTTCAGCATCGCTTTCAGCATTGTAACCATCTAGTTCCATGAATTCTGCTTCAAGTTCGCCAAGTTTAATTCCGTCTTCTTCACTAAAATCTGTCTTTGAAAAATACTTTTCTCTTTCGTCCATAAGTTCAACAAGGCGCTTATGTCCCATTAAAACTGTTCTTAAAACCGTAAAATCGTTATACTTTTCTTGGTTTTGTTCTAAAACTGACAATCTCTCTTTCGCAGGAATATTAACTTCACCCTTGTTTGGTTCTAACTCGCCTGAGAGAACTTTCATAAAGGTAGATTTTCCAGCACCATTAGCGCCTATTACACCATAACAATTACCTTTAGTAAACTTCAAATTTACTTCGTCAAATAACTTTCTACTGCCAAATTGCACTGCCACATTATTTACTGTTAACATCTCTTCTCCTTATTAAATTAAAATTCTAAAATTTGTTTTAGCAAAAAAACGAATTTTTTACAAGATTACGTTTTGTTGTTTACACAAAAAAAATTGCTTCCAATTCTTAAGTATATTAACATATTAAAGAATTTAATGCAATCTTTTTAAGATTTTTTCAAGATAGATTTTGACTTTACTAAAAAGGTAAATTGAAACAAAAGTTAAAATTATTCCTAAAATGTATCCTGCCAACACATCAGTAAAGTAATGGACATTTAAGTACACTCTAGTAAATCCTACGAATAGAATTAGCAAACTAAAAAATGCTGTTAAAACAATATTTAATTTTTTGTTTTTAATGTTTTTCCAACACAAATAGATAATAGTCGCAAATACTACTAAGGTTAGCATCGCATGCGCTGAAGGAAAACTAAAACCTATCTCATCTATAATCATAGACGAAGGTCTATTTCTTCTAACAATAAATTTAATAATAGTTCCTACAATTCCAGAAAACAACAAGTTAAATAGCACAATAAAACTATCTTCTTTCCCTTTAGAAAAAACAATAAATCCAACTGAAATTAAGAGTAAAGTAAAGAACCAACCAATATAAGTAAATACTTTAACAAATGCGTCAAATTGTTCTGTTCTTATTTTAGACATTTGTGTTATAAAAAAATTGTCTGTCGCAAAACTATAATTGCAAGCAACTAAAATTAAAATTGCCATAAATACGACAGTAAGAGTAAGTATAAGACCTAAATAAATTTTCTTCTTCATAAGAAAACGACTATCTAAAAAATTCCTTTCAAAATTAATATCTAAAAAACATTTCGCTATTTTTATATTTCTTAAAAATTTAATTTTATAACATTAAATTCCACACGAAATGTACTTTGTTTATATATTAAAAAGATTTATCTATTGATAAATCTTCTAACTCCATCAAAGTTGTCGCAATCAGTGTGTTGAGTATAATAAACCAATGCTGAAATTGAACTAACTTCCATTAAAACATCAAGTGCAGTGTTAACTATATCTTTTGTAGAAATTTCTTGTTTGTCGAGTTTTAGTAAACCTGTTTCAATCTTAGAAACAATATCTTCAACTGACAAATCAAGGTCTTGACAATAGGTCGCAAATTTAATACTTTCACTAAGTTTCTCAGTCTTAAATGGCTCACGAACATTGTCTATGTTTGTAACGATCATAGGGTTAGTCTCCACGGTCTCGTAAGTAGTAAATCTCTTGTGACAAACTAGGCACTCTCTACGTCTACGAATGCTGGTGTCCTTCAAATATCTACTATCTACAACCTTACTATCATTATTTCCACAAAAAATACAATGCATACTCTACTCCTATATTTAGAATTAGTCTAACACTTTTCGACAAAAAAAACAAACAAAATTAATTAAATTCTCAACAAATTGAAAAAATTATTTAGTCCACCACAAAATGTAGACATTAAATACCTCACAATCGAACACACCATATATTGAAATACAATATAATACAAAAAAAAAGAAAAGCAACTAATTGCATTTCTTTTTAGTTGTTATTCAGTAATGTTTTCTACTGGTTCTTTTGATAAAGAGGATATTATTACTTCTCTTATTTCTTTTAATGGAGCCAAGTCTAATGATTCTTTTTCCTTCAATCTATCAATTTTATTTTGTAATGGTTTAATTTCGCTCTCTGTATACCTATGTATTATATTCATTTGATTCTCTACTTCTGTTTTTAGATTTTGGGCAATAGAAGGGTATTTTTTTAATAAACTTTTTGTCCAATCAAGTGACAAATTTTTTAATAAAGTTTTGGTATAAGTTGTATCTTGATATACTATTGAACAATCTTCTGTAAATACTTCAAATGTAAATCCATTTATATGAAAATACACTTCTACTTTATTAGAGACTCCTTTTTCACTAAATAATACAACATCTGCTAAAATTATATTGTCATTTGAATTTTCATTTTTATTTATTCCATCCCAAAATATGCCTTGTTCGTATAGAAATTTTTGAATATCTTTTATGGTATATATAGTTTTGCTCATATAATCTCCTTTATGTTACGAGTATAACATATTTTTGTTATTTTTGCAATACTCTTATCAAAATTAACAATATTATCATTTACATTTTTTCGTATGTCAGTTACAGGGCGCACTGCACAATGGAGATTTTATTTCATTTATTTTTGTTATCATAAGTTTTACATTAATATACAATTTATATTAACAAAATTTTTAAAATTTATATAATTTAATATTTTTTATTTTCTTAGTGTTAGTTTTTATTTTCTATAACGCATTTGTCTTTCCTGCAAGGCTTTGGGTTACATTTTGAATCTATGTAAAGTTCGACTAAAATTGTATCAACACCTATTTTACAAACACAATCAAAAGGAATAAACAATTCTTTATTTCCTTTAAAGATTGACCAAAATCCACATGATTGAGGCACAACAAAACCTAAAACTTTTGCACAAACGATATCAAAAACAATGTCCGAAATATGTCCTAGACATTTACCATCAACAGTGTTAATCACTTGTTTCTCTTTTAACTCTAAAAAAGAAGAGTCCATACTAGATTTTATGCTTGAAACTAACAAAAAATGTCAAATTTTGACAAAATAAAAGAAGTTTTGAAAAATAAAAAGATGTCTAAATAGACATCTTAATTATTAATCTTTGTGAGCTACTCCCAAATCTGGATCTGGATCATAAATTTCCCCAGATTTCTTAAAAGCTTTAACTTGCATTAATACTAAATCAGCACTAAATTCGCTACCATTAGCAAGAATACTAATAAATTTAGCTTTTTTACAACTTGCTAAATACATAGTTGCATATGCAGTAGCTTCAGCTTGGCGTTTCTCATCGACAGCAATAGTATAAGTAGTGTTAGCTAATTCACCTTTTGTTGTTTTTTTCTTTAATTTACAATCTATTTTTTTTAATGAATTTACATTTTCAATAAATTCTTTGCAATCTTTTAATGTTTGTAAATCGATTTCATCGGTTCTTTTATTATCAGTATTAAATAAAACAACTTTTGCAATATCTACATAATTTTTTTCCATACTTTCTCCTTGTTATTAATTTAATTATAAATTAAGTAGTTGTTTTTGTCAAGTATTTTTTAAAAAATCAATTAACATACAAACCAACATCTTTAAGAGTTAAATTTGCCTTTTTGACTAATGGTTTAAAGGTGTTTGTTCTTGTTGACATTGGTACATCGTTTACGTCAACGACGTAGATATTGTCTTTAGTTTCAAGGACAATTTCGCCTACGACTACAGGGGCTATCACTTTAAATATTTCTTTATCTCCTGCAATTCTTAATCCTTTTCTATTTCTAGACGACACAGCGAGTTCATTTAGACTAAATTTCTTTGCTTCGCCTTTTTCGGTTATTACAAGCAATTTATCAAGAGTATTTACTTGACTAGCAAACAACACTTTTGCATTGTCATTTAAACTAATACCAATAACTCCACCACTATTTCGTTTAGTTACAGGTACAGAAGAATATTCAACATTGACTGCCATTCCGTCATCAGCGACCATTAAAATTGACGGTAAATTGTCATTAATCTGTACTGAAACTAGCCTATCAAAATCTTTAAGTTTCAAAGCGATACTATTAGATTTAAGTGTCTCATATTCACTTGTTTCAACACGTTTGATATAGCCATCGCTTGTCATCATTACAAGTTCTTTACTTGAACGCAATTCGTTTTCATCAAATATACCAACAATAGTTTCTTTAGCCTCTGCATGAACAATTTGAGATAAAGGAGTTGCCTTTGTGCTAAATTTTGCACTTGGAATATCACGAACTCCAATCTTAAAGAAATTACCAAAGTTAGTAAACACACAAACTGAACTATTCATAGTAGTATGCACAATGTATTTATGCAAAGCACTTGTGTTTTCATACTTATAGTTGACACTTGCATTTTGAATTTGTTTAATGTCAAGTTGTTTTATCTTTAGTCCGTCATTACTTACAGCAACTGCGCACTCGGTGTCAAGTAACTTCTCAATAGGCGTAATTGTAAAGTTTTCAAAACTATCTGTTATTTTTGTTTTTCGTTCGTGAGCGTACTTTTCTTTGATTTCAGCGAGTTCTTTCTTAACAACTTTAAATTGTTTTGATTTACTTGCTAAAATTCCTTCAAGTTCAGCAATAGTTTTATTGAGTTCAATAAGTTCTTGTTGCAATTTCTCGACCTCAAGGTTAGTAAGTCTACTAAGTCTCATATCAAGTATTGCTTGAGTTTGAGGATCAGTCAAATTAAAGCGCTTCATTAGTTTAGATTTTGCCTCGACTACACTTGGAGAAGTCTTAATTATTCTTATAACTTCGTCAATATTTTCAATGGCGACACAAAGTCCTTCTAATATATGTGCTCTTGCTTTTGCTCTATCTAGTTCAAAACGACTACGTCTAACAATAACGTCAACTTGAAAGTTTGTGTAATATGACAAATAGTCAAGCAAGCCCAATTGTCTAGGGCTACCATCGGCAATAGCAACAACATTATAGTTGAAGTTGATTTGCATATCTGTGTGTTTTAGTAGAATTGCAATAATTGAATCTACATCAGCGTCTTTCTTAAGAGTGATAACTGCTCTCATACCTGTCTTGTCGCTTTCGTCTTGTATATCACTAATATCGGCGAGTTCGTCTTTCATCTTTTCTTTCAATTCGCTAATTGACTTTAAAAGTTCTGCCTTATTTACTTGATAAGGTATTTCGGTAATAACTATGTTTGTTTTACCATTTTTCTCGTCTTCAGTGTGGAAAGTTGCTCTAATGGTTACCTTTCCTCTTCCTGTAAGATATGCTTCACGCATGTCATTAGAACGTTCAATTTCGCCACCGGTTGGAAAATCTGGACCTTTGACAATTTTTAGCATTTCGTCAATAGAAATATTAGGATTGTCAATATATGCAATAGCGCCATCTATCATTTCGCCTAAATTGTGAGTAGGAATATTGGTTGCAAGACCTACTGCAATACCGGTTGAGCCATTTACATAAAGGTTAGGAAATCTGCCAGGAAGATAATCGGGTTCTTTAAGTCTATCGTCATAGTTTAGACTGAAATTAACCGTATCTTTCTCCATATCTTTCATAAGTTCCAAGGCAAGTGGAGTTAATCTACACTCGGTATAACGCATAGCCGCAGGACTATCTCCGTCAATCGAACCAAAATTGCCTTGACCGAAAATAAAAGGTTCTCCCATGACGAAATCTTGTGCCATACGAGTTAATGCACCATAGACTGAACTATCGCCATGTGGGTGATATTTACCAAGCGTGTCGCCGACCACATACGCGCACTTTCTAGTCGCTTTATCAGGAGTTAGGCCTAATTCCAACATATCAAAAAGAATTCTACGTTGAACGGGTTTCAATCCATCTTCGATTCTAGGCAAGGCTCTATCAAGAATAACATACTCGCTATAAGGTAGCATAGATGTTGTCATTACATCTTCAATAGTTTTCTCGTAAATTTGACCTGTAGAGACGAGATTTTTAATTTGTTCGAATTTATTATTCTTACTCATCATCGTCCTCCATTTTTTTGTCAAAATTATCTATTCTATTAAAGTTAGCGTATTTATTGATATAATCCTTTCTAGGATTTGAATCATCACCCATCCAAAGACTAATTTCTTTGTCAGCAAGGGCTGCATCTTCTACACTTACTCTAATTAAATTTCGTTTTGAAGGGTCCATTGTAGTTGTCCACAGTTGTTCTGCACTCATTTCTCCAAGACCTTTATATCTTTGAAGATCATAACTCTTCAAATCTTTAGTTATTTCTTTCAACTCATCGTCAGTGTAACAATACCACTCTTTATCTTTAGTTTTTACCTTGTAAAGTGGTGGCATACCGGCATAAATATTCCCGTTTGTAATAAGTTCCTTCATATATCTAAAGAAGAAAGTAAGCAAAATACATCTAATATGCAAACCATCTGGATCGGCATCACTAAGAATTATTATTTTGTTGTATTTTAAATTCTCAGCATTAAAATCTTCACCAATTCCCGTTCCAATAGCACCTATTATTGTTCTAATCTCTTCGTTTTGCAAAACTTGGTCAATACGTTTCTTTTCGCTGTTTAAAGGCTTTCCACGAAGTGGTAAAATCGCTTGATAGAACCTGTCTCTACCTTGTTTTGCAGTACCACCTGCCGAGTCTCCTTCGACTATAAACAATTCGTTAATTTCGGCTTGTTTTGAAGTACAATTTGCAAGTTTTCCAATAAGCATACTGCCTTCAATTGAGTTCTTGCTTCTAGCGAGAGTTTTTGCGCGTTTTGCGGCGTCTCTAACACGCGCAGCCCCCTTTGCTTTTTCAATAATCATTGTACCAATGTTTTCGTTCTTCATGGAATTAAAGAACTCAGTTAAACCTTGTGTACAAACACTCTCTACTCTTGCTCTTGCTTCAACGTTGCCGAGTTTAGTCTTAGTTTGACCTTCGAATTGGACATTTTTCATCTTGATTGAAAGAACAGCAACGAGGCCTTCTCTAAAGTCATCGCCAATGAAAGGAATATCTTTATCTTTTATTAAATTATGTTTTTTCGCAAAGTCATTTAACACCTTGGTTAGTGCCATTTTAAAGCCAACTTCGTGTGTTCCACCTTCTGGAGTAGGAATATTGTTTACATAACTAAAAATACTGTCTGTATAGTTATCTACATATTGCATAGCGAGACTAACAAATGTGTCGTCAATCTCATTTTCAATATAAATTGGAGGCACAAAAAGAGGTTTCTTTTCTTCAGTCAAGAAACTAACATAATCTCTAATTCCACCTTCGTAACACAAAGTTTCGTGTTTTCCTGTTCTCTCGTCGGTTAATTCAATATTTATACCCTTATTTAAGAAAGCAGTCTCTTTAAGTCGCTCTAAAACTGTGTCGTAGTCAAATCTAGTGTCTTTAAACACTCTATCATCGGGAAGAAATCTTACAAAAGTACCTTTTAGCGTCGTTCCACCGACTTCCTTAAGAGGAGTTACAGGAACTCCTGAGTGAATTTTGCCATTTTTTTCAATAGACTCAAAGCGTGCAAAATACTTTTTACTATCTTTAAAGACAGTAACTTCAAGATACCTACTTAAAGCGTTGGTAACCGACGCACCAACTCCATGCAATCCACCTGAATATTTGTAGTTGTTATCGCCAAACTTACCACCTGCATGAAGTTGAGTAAATACGACTTCAACACCACTTATTTTAAGTTTTGGATGAGGACTAACCGGAATTCCACGACCGTTATCAAAAACTGATGCCGTTCCGTCTTTATAAAGTGTTACTTCTACCTTGTTACCATATCCATTAGCAACTTCGTCAACAGCGTTGTCAATAATTTCCCAAAGTAGATGATGCAATCCCTTTATACCTGTCGTTCCTATGTACATTCCTGGACGCATTCTTACAGCATCTAGGCCTTCCAAAATGATTAAATCTTTAGAATCATAACTTGCCACAAAAAAATACTCCTTAAAATTAAATTCAAGAAGTAGTATATCAAAATTTTAAATTTAAATCAAACAATTTATAGTAAAGACTTTTTTACCGAGTTTTTTTGTTTATTAATCTGTTTAACATAATGTTTCATCTTTCTAATTTTTATTATAATCTTATTTTAATGCTGTAAATTTAAATGATTATATTTTATATGCATTGTTGTTTTAATTTTTTTTAGGCAACTTTAAATTTTCTTTTTGTTTAGTATGTCAGTATCAAAATATGTGTATTGAGTTGGAATAGTAGCGTTTTTAATTAAGTTTTCCACAAGTGTGATATAGTCGATTCCAATAGGCTCATAAAGATAGAAGGACATGCTACCAGGAACAGTGTTAACTTCGTTAAAATACAAAACTTTATTGTCTAAATCGTAGATATAGTCAATCCTAACCACACCATTTAAACTTAATTTATTGTAAATTTCAGTCGAATAGTTTTCAATTTGTTTTTTTAGTTTATTATCAATTTTTGCAGGGAGTTCACGGTCGGTTGATTTTCCCTTCCCTGATTGAAGATACTTGTCATCAAACGACAATATGTCGTTTTTACTTTTTGGCTTTTCTATAGCACTTAAAGTTAGTTTTCCGTCAATCCTTGTTATCGCTTGATTAAATTCGCACATATTTACGACACGTTCTTCAACGAGCGCAACATCATTCATTGTAAAAATTGCATCAATTTGATTTAGGAAATTATCTTTATTACATGCTTTTACTCCAATGCTTGAGCCTAAAGAATTAGGTTTTACTATTAAATCAGGAGAAAATTTGTTTTTTATCAAATCCAACTTTTCTTCAACATTTTCTTTTGTTATAAGTTCGCCTTTAATAGTTGGAACTATATCTTTAACGAGTTCTTTTGTCACATATTTATTCATGGTAATATGTGCACTTAACGAATCTGTACTTGTGTATTTAACTTTGTTTACAGCAAAGAAGCCTGCTAAATCTCCATTTTCTCCAACTCCCCCATGACAGCAGTTAATAATAACACCAATGTCAAAAAGTTTTTTCTTGAGTCCTGAAAATGAGTAAACAACATTGTTTAAAATAAAAACTTCTTTTAGTTTTATTGCATTTTTGTCATTAAAATATGACAAATCTTTTACTTTTGTCGCTAAGTAAAACTTATTGTCTAATCCTAAATAAATCTTTTCTAAATTTAACGTTTCGCACTCTTTTGCTAACTGCATGCCTGTAATTATAGATATATCATGCTCGGCGCTAGCGCCTCCAAAAATAACACAATTTTTCATACCGATATTTATGCCTGAATTTTTAAATTTGTTAAAGTTCCTATTTTCTTACAATTGCATAAATATAAATATGAATATAATTTTCAAACAAGAAATTATAGATTATGACTATGTTAATAACAATAAAGACACAACAATTCTTTTCCTGCATGGTTGGGGAGGAAACAAATTTTCTTTTAGTAAATCTATAGAATTTTTACATACAAAATACAATATTTTAACTATAACTATGCCCACGATTTTAGACACAAAAGAAGTGTGGAATTTATGCGATTATAGTGATTTAGTAGAGCAATTAATATCTCTAATTAATTTAAAGAAAATCATTGTCATTTGTCATAGTTTTGGTTTGCGTGTTTTATTGCTTCTTAAAGATAAAATACAGATAGAAAAAGCAATAATTACCGGTGGCGCTGGACTAAAAAAAATTGATCCTATTTCTAGAATTATTCGAAACGAAAAAATAATAAAAAACAAAAAAACCATGCAAAATTTTGACTATTTTTCGTTATCAAAAACAAACAGAGAAACCTTTAAAAATATTGTGAATTTCAATCTTTTTAATTTTATTAAATTTCCTTTTCCTCTTCTTTTGTTTTACGGGAAAAAAGACAGAGAAACTAAAATGTGGATAGCAAAAAAATTAAAATCAAAAAATAACGCAAATCTTATAAAAACAAACGGCACCCACTTTTCATATTTAGAAAATAGTAGCGAATTTAATAGATACATAAAGGAGTTTTTATGCTTTTAATCAATTTGTTTCTATCACTAACTTTTATCTTATTGATACCTAAATTATTACATATCTTTCAGTTGAAAGATTATAACAAATCT
>JAZRUZ010000019.1:0-14168 GCA_045598895.1 Candidatus Onthoplasma sp.
TATCTATTATTGCAGAGTCTTTATAGAAATGAGTGCACAATTGTAGAAAGTTAAAGTATTTGTTTAAAGAATAAATTTTTTGACCATCATTTTTTGTTATAAGTAAACTTTGATCTAGAAACTCTTCTACTATTTTGGGGTTTGAAGGTTGCCAATCTATTGAAAAATTTAAATCAACATCGATTGTTTCAATAAAAGGATTATCCGTTCTCAAAACGAAAGGAGCTGTTTCTCCTCGTGTTAAAATACTTTTATTTTTTTCTTCTTCTGTAAACCTAGTTATAGTTTTTGTTTCGTAATTATATTTACCTTGAATAAAGCCTAGTCTTATTAAAATCTTTGTTACTTTTGCAATTGACTCTTTGTTAATTAAGATATCAATATCATTACTAATTCTTGAACCGTAATTATACAACGTATGATTGAGAACAGAACCTTTTAAAAATGTGTGTTTAATATTCGCTTTGGTTAATTCATTAGATATTAAATTGATCCAACGATTTTGTTCTTCTGCTCTAATTTTTTGAGATTGGTTTATCATTAATGTTGAAATATATAGAGGGTAATCAAAGGATCTAACTCCAATGTTTTTTATTTTTTCATATGCTAACCCTGCAACTCTATGATATGTTAAAAAGCCAAGAATTGACATCCAATCAACATTTTGTTTTGTTGAAATTTTATCAAGATTAAATTTGTCATATTTTAATAATTCTAAAATAATTTTTAATTCTTTATTCATTCAACTCTCCAATATCTCCTAAATATGTTATAAGTATAATAACATAATTTTTATAGATTCGCAACCTTATGTTGAGTTTTTACTTGTTGTAATTTTACATAAATATTGCATTTTCAACGTTTTTTATTGACTAATTCATTTTTTTTGATATAATAAACAAAAAGGTAATAGTTATGGCAAAACTGACAATATCTAAAATAGGATTGGGAACGTGGAAATTAGGTGGTGATATCGTCTCGAATCCTAACAATGATGATAAAAAGGATATTGAGGCAATACGATATTCTATTAAGCGTGGGATCAATCATATAGATACTGCAGAAAGTTATGCTGATGGCAAAAGTGAAATTTTAGTAGGAAAAGCAATTGAACATTTCAAAAGAGAAAATATAATTATTGCAACCAAAGTTAAGGCGATAAATTTATCGTTTGACAAGTTAATTAAATCTTGTTTTGATTCGCTAAAAAGACTAAATACTGATTATATTGATATTTACTATGTACATAAACAAAATAATAATGTATCCATTAAAGAAACTTGCAACGCATTAAATTATTTATTAGAAAAGGGTTTAATAAAAAATGTTGGGTTGTCTAATGTTGGAGTTAAAACTATAAAGTTGTTTAATAAGATGTTGAACAAAAAAATATATGCTGTTCAAAATCAATATAATTTAATTTGTAGAGAGTCCAAAAAGAAAGGAGTGATTTCTTATTGTAAAAAACATAATATTAAATTTATATCTTGGAGACCAATTTCGCTTTCTTTTCCTGGTTGTTTAGATCCTTTTAAAAAAGGTGTTTTTCCCATACTTGATGAAATTGCGAATAAATATAAAGTATCAAATGCCCAAATTGCTGCAAAATGGTTGTTACAACAAAAAAATGTTTATATAATCTTCAAAAGCAATAATGTTGCTCACATAAAAGAAATAGTAGATACAAAAAACTTTAGATTATCTAGAAAAGATTGGAATATGTTAAATAAAAAATTTCCAATAATGTTTGATATGGGGTGTGCGAGTAATGAATTCTATAAATTATCATAAAGTAATTTTACTAGACTTAGATGGTACAATATTAAATACCGAAGTGCAATATATGCAAATTATGTTAAAATACAATAAAAAATTTGGGGAAAAGTTTTCTAAATTCTTTTATACAAAAAATTGTGTTGGAAAAACTAAAAATGAAATCACACAAATCTTGCATAAGAAGTGGGGGAACAATTACGACGATGCTGCTTATTGGAACGGTTTATTAAAATTTCGAGACGAATATTTTAGAAAACATGGTGTTCAGGTAAAAACTGGTTTTTATGATTTGATGCAATATTTAAAAGTGAATAAATGGGGCATAGCAATAGTCACATCTAACTCATATCTTCAAACGAAGAAATTGCTTAATTATGCAAAAATTGATAAAGAGCAGTTTGATTATATAATAACACGTGACGATGTTAAAAATGTTAAACCGGCAAACGATTTATACTTACTTGCTAAACAAAAATTTGATAATAAGTATTCTAAATCAACATATGTGGTGGAAGATAGTGATGTTGGTCTTATGTCAGCACAAAATCTAGGCATTAGAACAATTTATATTAAGGATATTTGTAGAATAAACAAATTAGTTCGTATGAAGTGTTACGCAACTGTAAAATCATTAAAAGATGTTATAGACGTTTTAGAAAGGAGTGAGTGATTATGGGTATTATTAAACAAAATAGTTATAATGAACCTTTTGAATCCCTATATAAGTTAAATATTGGCTTGTCGTTGGATGAATATGAAACTGAAGAGGCAATGAATGTCATTTTTAATGAAAAAAATACAACAAAAAGGATTTCTCTTTTATCAGCATTACTTAATGGTATTATGATTAAAGGACCAACTGTTAGCGAGGTCCGAGGTTTGATAACGGCATCATTGAAATTAGATGATACATTAAATAAAAAAACTGAAATTAGATTGGAAAATCAGGAACCTCTTGTTGGAGTTGCCTCGAGTGGGAAAAAAGGAATCAAGACAATCAACATAACTAGCACAGCATGTTTTGTTGCTGCTGCATGTGGTGCCAAAATTGTCAAAGCTTGCTCACATTCGACCTCATCAAAAACTGGGTCATCAGATTTTTTGGATGTTTGTGGGATACATCTTGATATTCCATTTGAAAATAAAATTGATATACTTAATAGATATAATATTGCTTTCTTTTCTATTGAAGATACAACGCCAAAGTTTGCTAAATTATATGGCGGATTATTCTATGCCCCACATGCAATGAGTTTTGGACTAGCTGGTTTAAGTTTTCCAATAAAAATTGATGCTCTTGCATACGGTTTATCACATCCAAATGTAAAATTATCAGCAGAAGTTTTAAAAACTTTTGGAGTTCAAAATTCTTTGACTTATTCATCTACATATGATGGGGTCCATTTTATGGACGAAATATTACCAATCGGTTGTGTTAATTTTGCAAGAATTAAAGATGGACATATCGAAAGAACAATATCAGCAGATATTCAAGAGGATATCGAAATGGATGCAAAATTTGAATTGAAATCAATTAAAGAAAAAATAGATAAAACTGATAATGTAGTTGAGTCACTTAATATCTTACACGGGGAAGGAACGCCAAGTCAAATAGATGCAATTTGTTTAAACTCCGCTATTTTCTTGTTGTTAGCTAAAAAAGTCAATTCTTTAAAAGAAGGGTATGAGATGGCAAAAAATAAATTAAAAAACGATGAAGTTTGGAATTTGTTTATGAAGGTTTTAGTTAGTTATGGCGGAAGTAAAGATCATATAAATAAGTTATTAAGTAAAGAATATAAATAATAGTAAAATGTATTATTATATAAATCAAATTGATATAGTGTAATAATCTTATAAAAAAACTTGGATACTCAAAGTAAAATGTGAGTGTTTTTTATGTTGGATAGTTGAAATATATTTTCTATTTTAGCAAAATAATCGGCAAGTATAAACTACTTGCTTTTTTTGTTGCAAAAATTTTGAAATATTTTTCTCGCTGGTTCAAATGGTGAGCCAGCGGGATTTGTAAAATGTGAGTGAAAAGATTAAAAAACTTTTCCCACGTTATCAGATGGTGATAATGCGAACATTCTAAAATAAATTTGAAAAAAGTTAAAAAATTTTTCTCGATGTGAATATTTTTGTCACATCGACATCTGTAAAATGGAGTTAAACAAGTTGAAAAAACTTAAAAAATAATTCCCGTTCGGACAAATGGTGTCCGAGCGACACTTGTAAAATAAGTTTGAAAATTTTTAAAAAATAATTCTCGCTGTGACAGACGTTGTCACAGCGGTAGTTATAAAATCAAGGTAAAAGGAGGTGCGAGATGTAATATTTAAGTCGATAACAAAAGTAATTAAAAGGAGGAGAAAATTATTGTAAATGGCAATATCCATTTCGTTTGCTGGGAACGTTAGTGCCGAAAGTCTTTCACTCGATGTATTAAAGAACTATGACACGAAACTTATAGAAAGTAGTTTAAAAATAATTAAAAACGAGGAATGAGTTAATGCTATATTTAAGCGAAATCAATAATAAAAATACCTTTGATTTAAAACAAACAAAAGAGTTTTTAAAGATAATCAAGGGTGACAAATATGAGTGTTATTACAAACTTATTATGACTTACTTTATGTCAAGAGTTGAACTTGTTTGTCTTGAATGGGAAGACATAGATTTTGAAAATAACACTATAACAATTTATCATATTACACAAAAGAGAAATAACCAAATTTATTACAAATGGGACAACAAAAAGATTATAGAAAGTGCAAGAAAATATCCACTGCTTCCTAATATAAAAAGTTTGCTTTTAAAGTTAAAGCAACAGCAACTAGAAGACAGTCTTTCTAATCCAAATTATGACTTTACCAACTCTCAATATGTTGCTTTAAAAGAAGATGGAACAAGACTTAATTACAATACTTTAAGCAGAAATTTAAGATACATTGGTAGAGATAATGACTTGCCACAAATATATCTTTCTGGACTAAATGTTTGTCTTGATAATTATATCTGTCAAAAAACCGACTATGAATTTTATAGAGCTTGGACAAGATTTGATTGTAAACTCAAAACACATAACAACTATTTTAAAGATGTAAATTTGTTTAAAAATAAACGATTTGTAACCAACCTTAATGACTTGCTTGAAACTTATAGTCAAAATCGCAAATCGGATATGGAAATGTGAGGTTGTTATGAGTATTAAAGAATTAAATGAAATAATGTTCAAAGATTTCCCAGACTGCGTTGATGTTGAGCAACTTGGACAAATGTTGGGAATTAAAAGAACAAAGACTTATGAACTTTTAAAAGACGGAACAATTAAATCTATAAAAATCGGCAAGGACTACAAAATTTCAAAATACAATGTTATTGCCTATTTAGTTGGGAGTGAACAAGTATGACAGGTAAACTTATTGTAAGAAATGGTGTTTATTATACTGTAATTAACTACAAAGATAACTTAGGAAACTACAAACGAAAAACAATTTCCACAGGGCTTAAAGAACGAGGAAATAAAAAGGAAGCACAAAAGTTTTTAAATGACCAACTCGAAAACTTTAATCCAGATGAAATAATTGAGAAAAATCCAGAGCCAATCGTTCAAAACGACATTATATTTATGGACTACATTAAAGACTACATCTTACACAAAGAAAAAGAATTGTCGCCGTGTGTGTTTAATAGTTATATGAGAACTTGGGATATAATGCATAGATATTTTGGAGATAAACTCAAACTAAAAGATGTGACATATCATCATTTGCTAGATTTTTATGATTATCTAAAAAATGAAAGGGGCAACAAAAATATAACCGTAAAGCATCACGCAGTTATATTGTCGCCAGCATTAAGACAAGCATATAGAGATGATTTAATCGCAAAAAATCCTTATGAATTTATGCCACATATCAAGCGAGAAAAATCTGTAATGAGTTATTACAAAAAAGAAGAACTTGAAGAACTTTTTAAATATACAGACAATAGTCCACTAAAACTAATTGTGAGAGTTGCAGCTTATAATGGATTTAGACGAAGCGAACTTGTTGCAATTAAAATGGCAATCTGCACCTGTGTTTTTATGTGTATAAAATAATGGTTTTCATTGACAAAATAACAAATTTTGTGATATAATTTGGTCATGAAAAGGTTATTTAGAATAGGAACAAGCATATTTCTTCAATCATTAATTCCAATTTTATATTGGTTTGCTCTTAGTTTAACAATTGATAAAAATTTATTTAACATTTTTTCCATTACATATCCATTTCAATTTATTGTTGCACTAATTGTACATATATTTGGAACTGGTGCAAACATTAAAAAAGAAAAAGACCACAATGACAATAGTGTTTTTAGCGGAATAATTTTAGGTACAATTATAAGCTTTCTTATTTTTATTCCGTTATGTATTTTTGCCGATAAGTATTTGATATTTATGAATATGGAAGTTGAAACTTATTTAAGTTTTGTCAGGTTTTCCTTTTTACAATTAATGATTTCCACAATATTCCAACTACTGCTTGAAAAATTGTATTATGAAAATAAAGATAAAAAAGCCGTATATAATTCAGTCGCCTACAATCTAATAAATCTAATCTCACTACTAGGATTTATTTTAATTACAAAAAACCAAATTGTTGTAATATTTATCACAATATCGTTGCTTGCACTATATATTATTATCTTATTTACAACACAAATAAAAAAATTTAAAATGGAATTTAACATACTCCACAATTTAAAATATGAATTGCAGGATATTGCAAGTTCAACATTAATGTTTATTGGTTTCTTATTCGGATTTAGCTCAATCTTTAATTTTGGTATAGAATATGTTGTTGCATTAAATTTTGTTACAATTATTTGCGATGTACAATGGGACGCATGTGACGCAATGAGTAAATGTTCACAAATTGATATTGTACATAATAACTTCAAACTAAAAAAACATCTAAAAAATGGAGTTATATATGTATTGATTTTGATACTAACCTCCATTTTAAGTTTTGCCTTGTTATACAAAATGTACAATGTTTCATTGCTAATAGGAATATATTTTATGATATTCCAAATGACAGATTTCATACTTAGTATACCAATGTACATTTTATCACCATTTATACAACTGCAATTTTCTGCAACAAAAAATACAATCAAAGAAATTATTTCTTATGTAATAAGAACATTATTATCAGTTTTCTTGCCAACAATCTTTTGTTGCGACATAGGTCAAGTAACATCGTCCATCATTTGCTTAATTTTTTACGCCTATGTTTTAATAAGATATTTCAAACTAAATGAACAAGGACTATTAGAAAAGAAAACACAAAACCCTATACCAAATAAAGGGGCAAAAACAAAAGCATAATTTAAGATGTTTTAAATTTACAAGAAAATACATACAAAAACACTAATTATGCAAAAATTCGTAACAAATTCGTAACATTAGGCCATTTTTAAGTGTTTTTGAGTAAAAAAAAGTGTATTTTTTTAGCTATTAAAACTCGAACCCACAAATTAGAAAAACAAAAGAATTTTCTTTTGTTAAAACTAATAAAAAATAAAAAAATCCAGCGACAACAAAATCGCTAGAATGCCCATAAAATAAGGGTTTGGTGCGTCTGATTGGATTCGAACCAACGACACCGAATTTCGAAGACTCGTGCTCTATCCAGCTGAGCTACAGACGCAAAAATCGTAATTTTTTAATGGGAATTACTTAAACCCACACCCATCTGTTCCGAAGACCGATGCTCTATACAATTGCGCTACAAGTGCATATAACTAGCATTTCGCTAGTTTTTTTTGTAATTTGAATTACAACTAACTAAATCTTGTTGTTTTTTTGTTTTTAACAAGTAATCATCAAGACTTAAGTTTGGGTTAGCAGATAATGTAAAATCGGCAATTCCAACGTTATTAATGTATGAGTAATAGCCTGCGCTTCCTATCATGGCGGCATTATCTGTCGTGTACTCTAAATCAGGAGAGTAAAATTCAATTCCTAACTTTTCACACCTATTTTTTAATTCAGTTCTTAATTTTTTATTGGCGCTAACTCCACCTGCGATTGCAATCTTTTTTAGTCCACTTTCTAGACAAGCTTTTGTGGTTTTATCTACAAGTTCGTTTACGACGATTGATTCAAAACTTGCACAAATATCTTCTACAGGAATTTGTTTATTTGCTTGTTCAAGTTTATGAATATAATTTATAACAGCAGTTTTCTTTCCACTAAAACTAAAGTTGTAGCCAAGATTTTCGTTAGACTTATAAAAAGTTAAGTTGTCTTTTCCCTTCTCTGCCATAATGCTTACTTTTGGTCCACCTGGATAACCTAAACCCATTACACGAGCAACTTTATCAAAACTTTCACCTACGGCGTCGTCTTGAGTTGTGCCAATTAATTCATGGTGATTGTAATCTACAACTTTTACAATCGCAGTATGCCCACCACTTACAATCAAACAAATGAAAGGAGGTTGTAAATTTATATTCGATAAATAATTTCCTGCAATATGACCATAAATGTGATTTACGGCAATTAATGGCTTTTTAGTGGTGTATGCAAGTGCTTTTGCGTAACTTACACCCACTAAAAGAGAACCTATAAGTCCTGCTCCATAAGTTACTGCTATGGCGTCTATTTCGTCCATTGTTACATTTGATTTTTTTAGAGCAAGATTGACAACGTTGTCTATGGCAGAAACATGATTTCTACTTGCAATTTCTGGAACGACTCCACCAAATCGCGTGTGAATATCTATTTGACTTGAAATAATATTAGATAAACAAATTCTGCCGTCAACAACGACAGAAGCGCTTGTCTCGTCACAACTACTCTCAATTGCTAAAATTTTAAAATTTTTCTTTAAACTCATGATATATATGTTAACATATAATTATTTATTTTGCAAGATTATTAATTTTAGTATGAAAAAGTTGTGGTATATTACAAATTAAAGATAAATTATTATTAATAATTCCAGAAATGCACAAATTAAATTGACTGCAAAATTTTAATGTAATATAATCTAATAAAGGGGAAATGATGAAAGCAGAAAAAGAAGACGACATTTTATCTAATGTAGTCAACGAAAATTTAAATAAAAAAAGTGATGATGCCTTCTACTCTGTAGGCGATAGAAAATACAAAGCCACAGGTGGTAAAAATACTATCATCTTGATTTTATTGTCTAGCATATTTCTTGTTGCTTTTACCTTGTTTGCTTTATGTGGAGTTTTGTTAATTAGTTCAAATGCAAAACTTAGCCAAATCAAGGAAGACTTAAACGCACAAATTGCACTATGTCAAAGTGTTGAAAATATACCAAACAATCAAACATCGGCAACTATTAAAAATATTACATTAGATAGCTACTCACAAAAATATTACATTGAGTATGAAATAACATATACAGAAAAAATTTTAGCAAGGTCATATAGTTACACATTAAATGGAAAAAGTTATGCGATTTATTCGTCTTTAGATTTGGTAGACAAAGGATATAGTGAGGGAAGAACGAACTACACTGTAGGTCTTGATCGAATAAAGAGTAATATAACAAGCAATACCAAGTTTGTCCCTATGGACTATTTGGGAATAACAATTAATGATGTTGGAGATACATTATCTATTGAAGCAGATAAAAAGAACGATATTAAAGGCATGATTATGTTTGGTGCACTTGCGGGTGCATTTGTCATTATAATTATAATATATTCTATTATGCATAGGCATAATTATAAAGAAGTTGAATCAACTAGTGATTTATTGAAAAAGACCGAACCAATTGCAAAGCCAAATAAAAAAGAAGAAAAAGTGGTTAAAGATTGTAATGAAAATATGTTAGAAGGTTGGATTTGTCCATTTTGTAACACAACTAATAAGTCAGATGTAATCAAATGTCGGGCGTGTGGTGCTTATAAAGATTATTAAAAATAGGTAAAGATTTACCTATTTTTTTATTATAAATATTAACAAATTTAATTAAGCGATAAGTATATTAATTTTTCTTTTATTGACAAAAGCATATTTTATTAACTATTCAAATTGAAAAGTATATTCTTTAAGTTTTATTTCAGGCTCGATGCTAACATTATTTGTACCAATGAAATGAATTGTGTCTTCAGTTAAATTGATTTTTTCAAAGTAATATATAGAATTTTCACTATCAAACGAAAAGGTGATCGTATTTGATGTCCCACTAGAGTCTGTAAAATTTATTTGAATTTTATCATAGTTGATGGTTGTTGAGATTTGAGTACCACATTTAATTTGATAACTTAAAGGTGATGTAAAATCATTAATTTGTACATTAGCTTCACTTGTTTTAAAAGTTATAGTACCTATTTTGTAGTCTAAATTTGCTATGTATCTAGTACAAGATTCTGCTGTCCAATTTGTAAACTCATAGCAAGAATGAGCAGAACTTGATTGTAAATTAATAGTAACATCTTGGTCGTATATAGTTATAGTTGGACTGCTTGTACTATCGTAGACTTTATTTGCGTCGCTTGGAATTTTTATGCTGGTTGGTGAAAATGATAAACCTGATGCTGAAATATTTGATGAGAATTCAACGGTTTTCCAACTCATAAATTGTCTTAATATAGGAAATCCATCATTATAGTCAGTTGCTCTATACCAAGAATTTGTATCAGTTCCGCTCGCAGAGCAACTTGATAAAACAGTATAAGTTGATGATGAATTGCAATTACCACTAACATTTGTTGTACATTTTGAAACGTTGGAAAGTTTAGATACACAATTTGTTACAGTTGTACTTGATCCAAAATCTTTTGAAATACTAGCTAAAGTATTAGTTACAGATATATTAGTCGCACAAGGACCTATACCGTAAATATTTGCTCCAGTATGGCTACATGTAATATTGTCCGCATAACAATTAGTGACAGTAGCCGATCCTGCACCCACTAATCCTGCAATGTATGCATATTTGCTTGCTTGTTCGGCAGTTACACCGCCATCAACATTTGTACCACCAGATATGAGGGTAGAAGATAAAGAAGTATTCATATTTTTTACAGAACAATTAGTTATTGTAGTACTTTCTTGAGCATATCCGACCAGACAGCCTACAATCTGTAAGTATTGAGTAGAAGACGATCCTCCTTGTCCTGCACTTACGGAACATATAGTTCGATTAAATGACACATTTTCTAATTGTAAATTTTTAATTGTTGCATTTTTTGTTCTTCCAAATAGACCGGTTAAACAATACTGTGCGCTTTCGCCATAACCTTGATTGCTATAACTTTTTGAATCAGAAAAACTATTGCCTGTTATACTAAAATTTTTGATTACGTGATTATTTCCATTAAATGTACCTGCAAAATAGTCGTCAACAGTTCTATACATTCTTATTGATCCTCTGCCTCCACTTGCATCATATGTATAGTAAGCACCCATTGTTGCAACTGAAGCGTTAGACAAATCTATATCACTTGTTAAATTTACAGTTTTGCCTGAAAAATTATATCCACTATCGCCGTTAACAGAGGCAACAAAATTTCTAAATCCATCAACACTTGATATTGTGTAAGAATCGTATTTTGTACTGTTACTATTTAAAGAACCTGAATCGAAGTTATAAGAAGAAGCAAATGATAGTTTTTTAGTTTTGTTGATAATGACAATAGAACTAGTTGTAAAAACTATTGCAAATAAAATTGCAACAAATAAAGTTATTAAAATCTTATTACCATTTTTTAATTTCATTTACATATGAGATTTTCTAAGGTATTCATTTATGAAAGGTGTAAGGTCGCCGTCCATAACTGCATCGACATCACTTGTTTCGTAATCTGTTCTATGATCTTTTACCATTGTGTAAGGTTGGAAAATATAACTTCTAATTTGACTGCCCCACTCTATCTTTTTTAGTTCGCCTTTTATTTCGTTTAAATTATTTTTTTCTTTTTCTTCTTCTATAGCAACTAATTTACTAGTTAAAATCCTCATAGCATTTTCTCTATTTTGTAGTTGACTTCTTTCGTTTTGACAAGTTACAACTATGCCTGTAGGAATATGTGTAATTCTTACTGCCGTTTCAACCTTGTTTACATTTTGACCACCTGCACCACTGCTGTGATAAGTATCTATTTTAATCTCGTCAGCATTGACTTTTACATTAGTTTCCTTTGTTATTGCAGGTACAACCTCGACTGAAGCAAAACTCGTGTGACGCTTATTATTGCTATCAAATGGACTAAGACGCACTAGCCTATGCACACCCATTTCGCCTTTTAGTTTTCCATAAGCGTATTCGCCTTTTACCCAAATGGTAATGTATTTTAATCCAGCGTCATTGCCTTCTAGTTTATCTACAATGTCAAAACTGAAACCATTTTTATTACAGTACATTTTGTACATTCTAGCAAGCATAACAACCCAATCTTGAGCCTCTGTTCCACCTGCGCCCGAATGAATTGTGATAATTGCGTCGTTATTGTCATATTTTTCGTCTAACAATGTTTGAACATTTAGATTATCGACTTCTTCCTTTAACTCTAAAATGTCGTTAAAGGTTAAGTCTAGGATCTCAATATCAAGATTTTTTTCAAGGTCTTTTACAGTTTTGATTGTTTCAGTTAGCCTTTTTTGAAGATTGTCTACTAGAGCAAACAAATCTTGAATAGACTTAACCTCTTTGTTAGTTTGCATCGCATAATCTAGATTATTCCAAAATGACAAAGACTCACGTTCTTTAAGGAGCGTGTTTAATCTATCTCTTTTTTCGTTTAAATTAAGACAAGTTTTAGTTAGCTCGAATTTTTTAACTAAATAATTTAATTCTTCGCCTATATTTTCTATGTTCATATTATGAGTTTAACAAAAATTAATAAATAAATCAAACAAATGCCTAAATTAATAATATATACTATTATTAAATTTACTACTTGATTTTTTTTATCAACTATGCTATAATGAAATTAGTTAAAGAAATTTAACTTAACACGCAGTCGAACAAGCGTGTCCTTACCTAAATTTTATTTTAGGTCATTAGTCCACAAGGAGGTTAAAATGAAAAATTATGAATTGATGTACATCATCGCAAGTCAATCAACTGATGAAGAGAAAGAAGCACAAATCGCTCTTGTTAATTCAATGATTGAAAAAGATGGCGGAAAGATTGAGTCAGTTGAACGTATTGGTAACAAGAAACTTGCATACGAAATCAATAAAGCTCACGAAGGATATTATGTTTTAGTTAATTTTACAGCTGAAGCAGACGTTCCTAACAAACTTAGCAATTTGCTAGCTATCACATCTAGTATCATGAGATATATAGTTGTTGCTAAATAATTGCACGATAAGGAGACAGTATGAATAAAGTATTTTTAATTGGTAATTTAACAAGAGATCCTGAACTAACTACTACAACAAGTGGTATCTCAGTTTGTCGTATGTCTATCGCTGTTGGCAGAAGATTTTCTAACGCCGAAGGAACTAGAGATACAGATTTCTTTAATATTACTGCATGGCGTGGTACAGCCGACAATTGTGCTAAATTTTTAAAGAAAGGCAATAAAATAGCCGTTTCTGGTTCTATTCAAACTAGAACTTATGAAAAAACTGATGGATCAAAAGGTTTCTCAGTTGATATTGTTGCTGATGAAGTAGAATTCTTGTCATCTAAAAATGAGGGAAACGGAGAAACTTCAAGCGAAAATGGTAATGGAGAGCCTGTAGAAGACCTTCAACCTATTGACGATGAACAATTGCCATTTTAATTAGTCGATTTTAATAAATAAAAATAAAGGAATTAAATATGTCAGAAGAAATTAAAGAAGAAGTTAAAGAAGAAGTTGTTAGCGAAAACGTAGAGGCAACTGATGTTGAGAACAAAGTTGTTACTGACAAAAAGAAATTCTTCAAACTTCATAAGAATAAGAAAAAAGTTTGTGCTTTCTGTGATGATAAAAATTTAAAATTTATCGATTACAAAGATGTTAACAGACTTAGAAAATTTGTTACTGAAAAAGGTAAAATCATACCAAGCAGACAAACAGGAACTTGTGCTCGTCACCAAAGAGAACTTCAAGTTGCTGTAAAGAGAGCAAGAAATATGGCTTTACTTCCATTTAGAGCAGAATAAAAATTGACCACATAGTTGGTCTTTTTTATTGTGTAAACAATAAAACTTAATCTCGTAAGAGATTCTTTTTCTTTTAAAGTTAAATTGAATATTTATATTAAAAATTAAAAAAATAAAATAAAAAATATTATAAATATTAAAATATTTATTTTTTTTGGATTGTTTTTATGAATTTTTTGGATTTGTTTTTAATTTTTTGATTATTTTAATTATTTAATAAATTTTCTAAATATAATTTTTTATATAATTGTTTAT